>NZ_CFQRNQ010000006.1:0-155857 GCF_986071375.1 Paraprevotella sp.
AAAGCCGCCAACCTCGAATCCGCCCTCGGCAGCTTCCTTGCCGGACGATACGGGTTCCGCTTCAACGTGCTCACCGGAGCCACGGAATTCCGCTGCCTGCCTGATAAGGAAAACGGCACCTTCCGGCCCGTCACGGAACGAGACCTGAACGCCGTATGCCTCGAAGCGCACCGACACGGCATAGACTGTTGGGACCGGGACGTGGCACGCATGGTGCACTCCGCAGACATACCGGAATACCATCCCTTCCGGCAGTATTTCCAACGGCTACCGGCATGGGACGGGCGCGACCGGCTGCACGACCTGGCCGCCCACGTGTCGGACAGCCCCTTGTGGATACAAGCCTTCCACCGGTGGATGCTCGGGTTGGCCGCGCAATGGGCAGGTCTCTCCGACGGGCTGCACGCACACAGCACCGCGCCCCTGCTCGTCAGCGACGAACAGGGACTCGGGAAGTCCACCTTCTGCCGCGCCCTGCTGCCACCGCAGTTGCAGGCCTACTACACCGACAGCGTCGACCTCGCACGTCCCGACAAGGTGGAACGGCAGCTCACCGAGATGGGGCTGCTGAACCTTGACGAGTTCGACCGCATCCCCGAGAAGAAACACCCGCTCCTGAAAAACCTCATGCAGCTCTCCGCACTCAACCTGCGCAAGGCCTACCAAAGGCACGGCCAAGCCCTGCCGCGCATCGCCTCCTTCATCGGCACATCCAACTCGCGCGAACTGCTTTCCGACCCTTCGGGAAGCCGCAGGTTCATCTGTGTGCTCGTGGAGCATCCCATCGACTGCACGGGCATCGACCATGCGCAAATCTACGCCCAACTGAAGGCGGAACTGGAAAACGGGGAACGGTACTGGTTCAGCCACGGGGAAGAGAACGCCCTGCGGTTGCACAACGCGGCTTTCTACCGCATCTGCCCGGCCGGGGAGGTGTTGCGCCGCTACTATCGTGCGGCTCAGCCGGGCGAGAAGGTACGCCCGCTTTCGCTACCCGAAATATTCGCACGGTTGCGACGGTTGGAACCCGGGGCAATGGCAGGCGTGACGCTGCCGAAACTTGCCCAGGCCCTCGTGGCCGAAGGGGTGCAGAAAGTGCACACGCATTACGGCAACCGGTACAGAGTGGTGGAATTGTAACATCCCATTCATACAGAATTATACCATTTGACAAAAAGTGCAAAAAAAACTGATTTTACTAAATAAAAGACAGGATTACACACTTCTACCCCTTGATGTGCAATTTGCATAAAAACGGCACAAAAGAAAGAAATATGCGCAAAAAATACGTATTTCAAACGGCATATATCGTTTCATTTACAACCATATACAGCAACAAATGTCTTATACTGATATACAATAATTTAAAGAAAACACGGCATCATATATAGCTGTTTTAATTATTTAAAAGTATTTTAAAATGCAACTTTTTTAGCAGTTTTGATAAATATAGATTATCTTTGTAAAGACAGCAAACATCAGTAAAGATGGACATACAAAATGAAATCGACAAAATGCTACGTAAAGGGCAAATTGATGAGGCTATCTTACGGTTGGACAAACAGATTCAGGCCACAGCTACCCCCTGCGACCGGCTTTACTACCTTTTGGGCAACGCCTACCGCAAACGTGGAGATTTCGCACAAGCCTTGAACTGTTATTTAGAGGCCATGGCCATTAACCCGGACAGTCCGGCTGTCGAAGCCCATCAGATGTTGATGAATATCATAGAGTTTTATCACAAGGATTATTATAACCCGTAAAAAGATTTTTTAGTATTAAAGTATCATGGGGAAATTCAGAGGTATGATTGTAGTAGACCGCGAACGCTGCAAAGGTTGCAACCTGTGTGTGGTGGCTTGTCCGCTCCATATATTAGCGCTCACGGAGAAACAAGTAAACAAAAAAGGGTATCATTATGCCGAACAGGTCCAGAAGGATTTGTGCAACGGATGTGCATCTTGCGGCGTGGTGTGCCCGGACGGATGCATTACCGTGTATAAAAAGAAAGAAGAATAAAAGCTATGGCAGAAAAAGAAGTTGTATTAATGAAAGGTAATGAAGCCATCGCCCATGCAGCGATACGTTGCGGCTGCGACGGCTATTTCGGTTACCCCATTACTCCCCAGTCGGAAGTATTGGAAACGTTGGCTTTGGAAAAACCGTGGGAAACGACGGGGATGGTCGTATTGCAAGCCGAAAGCGAAGTGGCTTCCATCAATATGGTGTATGGTGCCGGTGCGGCAGGCAAACGCAGCATGACCTCGTCTTCAAGCCCCGGCGTGGCCCTGATGCAGGAAGGCATCGCATATATGGCCGGAGCGGAAATACCGGGACTGATTGTCAACGTGCAGCGGGGAGGTCCGGGATTGGGCACGATACAACCGAGCCAATCCGACTACTTCCAGGCCACACGCGGAGGCGGAAACGGCGACTACAATGTGATTGTGTTGGCTCCGGCTTCGGTACAGGAAATGGCCGACTTCGTGGATTTGGCGTTCGAACTCTCTTTCAAATACCGTAACCCGGCCATGATATTGAGTGACGGCGTCATCGGGCAAATGATGGAAAAGTTGGTGCTTCCCCCGTTCAAGCCGCGCCGTACGGAGGAAGAAATACGCCGGGAATGCCCTTGGGCCGCCATGGGTCGGATGCGTGGAGGAAGCCCCAACGTGCTTACGTCGCTCGACCTCGACAGCGCAAGCATGGAACAAAAGAACTTGCATTTGCAAGCCAAATACAAAGAAATCAAGGAAAAAGAAGTCCGCTTCGAATCCATCTTGTGCGATGATGCAGAGTATCTGATTGTCGCTTTCGGTTCTGCGGCCCGTATCGGACAAAAAGTCATTGAAATGTGCCGAGCCGAAGGAATTAAAGTCGGCTTGTTGCGCCCTATCACCTTATGGCCCTTCCCGTCTGCGGAAATTGCCCGTTTGAGCCGACAGGTCAAAGGAATCCTAAGCTTTGAAATCAATGCCGGGCAGATGTTGGAAGACATCCTGTTGGCCACGAACGGACGGACACCGGTAGCCCACTATGGCCGTATGGGGGGAGTCGTGCCCGCCCCGGATGAAGTGATACAAGCCCTGAAAGAAAAACTCATTAAATAAAATATCATGAACCGCGAGGAGATAGAAAAACTGATAGAAGAAACCGCATGCAAAGAACGCGCCAAAAAAGGAGTTTCCGTAGAAAAAGTGCGCAGCATATTAAACGTGATTTTTTTACTGTGCGCCGTGGTGGGGCTTATCCTCTATTTTGCCTGGCCGGACAACCGGTTGGCAGGCATGGCCGTTATCGGTGCCGGCATGGGCTTCAAAATCATCGAATTCTTTTTGCGTTTCTTGTTTTAACCGTTTGAACCATGACTGAAGAAGAAATCATACGACCGGAAAATCTGGTCTATAAGAAACCTACGCTGCTCAACGACACTCCGATGCATTACTGCCCGGGGTGCAGCCACGGAGTAGTTCACAAATTAGTGGCCGAAGTCATCGAAGAAATGGGTATGGAGAATAAGACCGTAGCCATCTCTCCTGTCGGCTGTGCCGTTTTTGCCTATAATTACATAGACGTGGATTGGGTAGAAGCCGCCCACGGGCGTGCTCCTGCCGTGGCTAGCGCCATCAAACGCTTGTGGCCCGACCGTCTGGTCTTCACCTATCAGGGTGATGGCGACCTGGCGTGCATCGGCACGGCCGAAAGCATCCATGCCCTGAACCGGGGAGAACATATCGCCATCATCTTCATCAACAATGCCATTTACGGCATGACGGGCGGACAAATGGCCCCCACGACGCTCATGGGGATGAAAACCGCCACGTGCCCTTACGGGCGGGAAGCTGACCTGCACGGTTACCCCCTGAAGTTCACAGAAATCGCCGCCTCTTTGGAGGGTACATGTTACGTTACCCGTCAATCCGTCCATTCCGTGGCTTCCATCCGGAAAACAAAAAAGGCTATCCGGAAAGCTTTTGAAAACTCCATGAACGGCAAAGGTGCCAGTCTGGTGGAAGTGGTAGCCACCTGCAACGCCGGTTGGAAACTTTCTCCGGAAAAAGCCAACCAATGGATGGAAGACAACATGTTTAAATTCTATCCGCTCGGTGATCTGAAAGACACCGCAACAGCAAACGATTCACATTAAACGAACTAATGGTCATGAAAGAAGAAATCATCATAGCCGGTTTCGGCGGCCAGGGCGTGCTTTCCATGGGGAAAATATTGGCATACGCTGCCTTGGTGGAGGGCAAGGAAGTAACCTGGATGCCCTCTTACGGCCCTGAACAACGTGGCGGTACAGCCAATGTCACCGTAATCGTCAGCGACGACAAAATATCCTCTCCCATCCTGAGCATGTATGATACGGCCGTTATCCTGAACCAACCTTCGTTGGAAAAATTCGAACAACGCATCAAACCGGGCGGTACACTGATTTACGACGGATACGGCATCAGCACGCCGCCTTCTCGCAAGGACATCACGGTCTATCGTATCGACGCCATGGACGCGGCCGCAGAGATGAAAGCAGCCAAGGCATTCAATATGATTGTCTTGGGAGGACTGTTGAAAGTACGTCCGTTGGTAGAAGTGGAAGATGTAATCCACGCACTACGCAAGACGTTGCCCGAACGCCATCACCACCTCATCCCGATGAACGAGGCAGCCTTACGCAAAGGCATGGAAATCATCAACCCGGCAGATTGACGGAAACCTCCGGTTGAAAAAACTTAAAGGGATGTATTTCCAAATCGGGAAATACATCCCTTTTTCTTTTCCATAACCTTGTACTATCGTCAAAACAGGATGCAGCCTGGCAGATCCAAACTTGAAAAACTTTGTTTTTCGTTTGCCTCTGCGCTCGCCTTTCGCTATCTTTGCACCCGTTATGAGACTCAAACTTACTTTTTTCTTATATGTCAGTTTGTGCATGGTGTCGCCCGCCATGGCACAAATGCCTGTCGGTAACCCCATCTATGGCACGGATGCCTACGGTAATCCGGTGGATGCCAACGGCAATCCCGTCCAACTCGATGCCAACGGCAATCCTGTCATCGACGGTTACGGTAACGATGCGTACACATGGGGACGCGACACAACACAAGCCGAAGACAAAATCATCCCTATCGGCTCATACGCCTGGAATATCGACGAACGTTTCGGCAACATCACTCCTGTAGACGTGGACACGCTGCCGAACAATTTCCAGAACTTCAACCTGACGGCCGGGCCTACGGGACAGTACAACTTTCTGGGCAATTTGGGTTCTCCCCGCCTGTCGCGCCTTTTCATGAACCGCAAGCCTTACAGCAACTTCATCTTTGCCGACCCGTTCGACTATTTCTACACTCCGGTGAGCGAATTCCAATTCACCAACACGCTAAGTCCCATCACCAACTTGTCTTACCACTCCTGCGGCAACAAGCAGGACGGAGAAGACCGACTGAGAGCTTATTTCGCCAGCAACATCAATAAGATTTCCGGTATCGGGTTCAAGCTCGACTACTTATACGGACGCGGGTATTACAACAACCAAGCCACTTCACTTTTCAACGGTTCGCTATACGGCTACTATCTGGACGACCGCTACAACATGCATGCATGGATTAGCGTGAACCACATGAGAATGGGCGAGAACGGCGGTATCGAGAATGACGACTACATCACCCATCCGGAAGACTTCACACGCTCCTACGGTTCAAGGGATATCCCGACCATCTTGTCGGAAAACTGGAACCGTAACGAAGACCAGACGTATTATCTCACACACCGTTATAACTTAGGATTCTACAAAGACATCGAACTGCCCGATTCGCTCCGTCCGGTGATGCCTGCCGATTCCGTATTGCTGAAAGGACTGCGCGACAGCTTGTTCACCGTATACCAAAAGGCGGACACGGCATACCAACATGCCGTCATGGACTCGTTGCGCAACGACTTCATGGCCAAACAGGACAATCCGCAGGATTTCGTACCGGTCACCAGTTTCATCCATACCCTGCGCATCCGCAACACCAAGCACACGGTGTATTCTTACGATACGCCCGACCACTATTATGCCGACTTGTTTTATGGCGACCCCAACAATATGAGTGACCGCACGCGGGGTTACGCCATCCAAAACACTTTAGGCATAGCCCTTCGCGAAGGTTTCAACAAATGGGCGAAAGCCGGCCTCACAGCCTTTGCATCCCATGAATACCGGCATTATACCATGCCGGACCTGAACGGCGGAAACAAAATCATCCGAAGCTATTCGGAAAATAATATCTCGGTAGGCGGACAACTGAGCAAACGGGAAGGAAAAACCCTGCACTACGATGTGACAGGCGAAGTGACGTTGCTCGGAGAAGACGTCGGGCAATTCGATGTGGAAGGCCGGGCAGACCTGAACTTCCGGTTGTTTAAAGATACCGTACAGTTGGCAGCCCGTGCATTCGTCAAGAACCTGAATCCGAGTTTCTACATGCGCCACTACCATTCGCAGTTCGCCTGGTGGGACAACGACCTGAACAAAGAATTCCGTACCCGGATAGAGGGAACGCTTTCCTTGAAACGTACACGGACAGCCCTCACCGTCGGAGTGGAAAACATCAAGAATTATGCCTACTTCGCCACAGACAAAATAGCTTATAACGATGAAGGGGGACAATTCGCCGGTTACAGCAACCGTATTTCCGTCAAACAATACGGGGGCAGCGTACAAGTGTTCAGCGCACGGCTTAACCAAAACTTCAAATTCGGTATCCTGCATTGGGACAACGAGGTGGCTTACCAGAAGACTAGTAATCAGGACATCCTCCCCCTGCCGGACCTCTCTGCCTACAGCAACCTCTACATCGTATTCCACATTGCCAAGGTACTGCGCGTGCAGTTGGGCGGCGACGTCCGTTATTTCACGGAATACTATGCTCCGGACTATGCCCCCATCATCCAACAGTTTACGGTGCAGTCGCCGGAAACGCGGATGAAGTTAGGCAACTATCCCATTTGCAACGCCTACGTCAATCTCTTCCTGAAGCACTGCCGCTTTTATGTGAACGTGAACCATGTAAACAACGGAACAGGCAACAAGAACGCATTCCTCGTCCCCCACTATCCCATCAATCCGATGAACATCCATTTCGGACTCTCGTGGAATTTCTTCAATTAAAAAGTTTTCACTCATATCCATGAAACAAAGCATCGACATCACCCATTGGAACCGCAGGGAGCATTTCGAATTCTTTTCCCGGTTCGACGATCCTTTTTTCGGAATCACCACACTCGTAGACTTCACTAAAGCCTACGAACATATCAAAGCACACCAACGCCCCTTCTTCCTCTCGTCCGTACATTTCCTGTTGAAATGCGCCAATGAAACGGAAGCCTTCCGGCTCCGGATAGAAGACGGGAAGCCCGTGCGGTACGACACCATACACGTATCTCCCACCATTGGACGAGAAGACGGAACTTTCGGGTTCGGCTTTTTCGAGTACCATGACGACATCGACATTTTTATACGGAATGCGGAAAAAGAAATAGAACGAGTGAAAAAAGGGAGTGGCCTGTCCGTTACCGAAAACACATGGCGACCCGATGTCATCCGCTATTCGGCATTGCCCTGGTTCGCATTTTCCGAAATGAAACATGTCGGTTCCATCCGGACCGGAGATTCCGTCCCTCGTATTTCCACGGGAAAGCTGACACAGGAAAACGGACTATATAAACTTCCTCTTTCTATCACCGTGCATCACGGGCTCATGGACGGGCGTGACGTAGCTGAATTTCTGCAAAAAATAGAATACCATCAACACTTTCTATAAATCCATTCGCCCGCACAGGAGAACACCTTTCCCGAGCAAAAAACTCCCTTTCCATATACCGTCATGCCCCGTATCAAATCATTCATTGATACGGGGCATGACGGTTTTATTCTTACCTGAAACTACTGCAAACCCTGCAAACGGCGTTCTTCCTCTTCAAAAGAGGCCTTCTCCTGTTTCCGTGCCTCGACCGAACCATACAAGTAAGACAACGGGAACAGCGTAAGCCAACTGAACACGTTCGCTATCACCGAAGCCAACATAAAGAAGAATACGACCAAAGCCGGGACGTATGAAGGCAGGTCTGTTGCGTCTCCTTCCAACACCCCCGTCAGGGAAGCATGACCGGCGTATGCCAGAATCCCCGCCGGCAACCAACTCACAGCTGCCAACACTCCCATGATAAGACCTCCGCAAAACAAGATTATGAAAAACGCACCCCAGTACTGGTAACCATCTTTCATACGCTTCAGGCTATACCAAAAGTCGCGGCGTTCGCCCAACATATAGTCCATAATCACCATACAGTAAGGCACTCCCAACGCAAGCAGCAGGACATACGACACCACAGTCACCCAGACGTTGCCCGGCCCCAACCACAAAGTCACAGGCACGATGAGCAAAGAGAAAACCACGACGGCCACCAACGTACACGTCAAAGCCCGCAGGGAAGCATCGAATACCTCACGCTTGGCCTCACCGAACCGCAACACAGGCCACGCCCCGGCCGTAGCAAAACGGGAAATAGCCGTCATCACGTTACCCATATAAAAGCTATCGGCCAACAGGGACAACACACTTAATAGGATAAGAGTAAACAATGGAAAAGAAAGCACGACCGGTTCGCTTGCTGCCATCCAACGCGTCAAAGCCACGGTAATCTGATTGAAAAACACGCCCCACAATCCCATCACCACCGCACCCACGATGAGCGAAGGGTACAAAAACTTCAATAAAGGCAGGATATGACGTGTAGGCAATTTCAGTCCCTCGTTCAGACAACTCAGATAACTACGGCTTTTGAACAAGCCCCCATCCATTTCTTTCTTCTCTTCCATAACCGAATTTGAAACTTTAATGTTCTTTTGCCGGACAAAAATACCATATTTTTCCATACCTCAGTGATGAGATAACATTTTTTATACCTCGTCGGAAACGGCACTACCGGCTTTATCCAAACTTTCTGCCGCCCATCAGCCGGAATATGCCGCCTTTTTTGTACATTTGCGTAAAGATTACATTTTTCATTGCACGAATATGGACGCGGAAATCATCATCAAATGGGGATTTATCGGATGTGGGGAAGTGACGGAAAAGAAAAGCGGGCCGGCTTTCAGTCTCGTGCCCGGCTCTAAAATCGAAGCCGTCATGAGCCGTAATAAAGAAAAAGCACGTTCGTACGCCGAAAGGCACGGTATCCCCAAATGGTACACCGACGCACAGGAATTAGTGGACGACCCCGACGTAAATGCCGTCTATATCGCCACTCCTCCTTCTTCACATGCCACTTTTGCCATCATGGCCATGAAGGCCGGCAAGCCGGTATATGTAGAGAAGCCCCTCGCGGTAAGCTACGAAGAATGCTGCCGCATCAACCGTGTCTCCCAACAAACGGGTGTGCCTTGCTTCGTGGCCTATTACCGGCGTTACCTGCCTTACTTTGCCAAAGTAAAGGAACTGATACGAAGCGGAGCCATCGGACGGGTGCTCAACGTGCAGATCCGGTTTGCTGTTCCACCGCGTGATTTGGACTACAACAGCCGGGAACTGCCCTGGCGTGTGCAACGCGACATCGCAGGAGGAGGTTATTTCTACGACCTCGCCCCGCACCAGTTGGATTTGTTACAGGAATTTTTCGGCCCGATTATCAAAGCCCACGGATACTGTTCCAACCGGGAAGGACTATATGCCACGGAAGATAACGTCAGTGCCTGTTTCCAATTCCCGGACGGTACGCCGGGTTCCGGTTCTTGGTGTTTTGTCGCCCATGAATCGGCAAAGACCGACCGTATTGAAATCATCGGCGACAAAGGACAGATTTGCTTCTCGGTATTCACCTACGACCCCATTGCCCTGCATACGGAACGCGGTCGCGAAGAACTCGTCATTCCGAATCCCGACCACGTGCAACTCCCTTTGATTCACAACATCGTCGAACATTTGCAAAAGCAAGCCATCTGTACTTGCGACAGCGTGAGTGCCACACCGGTTAATTGGGTTATGGACAAAATCTTGGGAAAACTGTAAGATGAAATTACGGAACGCACTGATCATACACGCCTGTCTTCTTTGTTTTTCCGCTTCCGCACAATCTCCTATCGGTGAAGCCTACACTGCTGTTACGGAATTTGCTGACAGCGCAAAGACAGCCATACCATCCGACTTGCCCCAAAAACGGAAAGGAAATATCTTCAAACAATTTTTCCGTGTATTCAACGCCATGGACACGACTTATATCACCCCGAACAAATACAACTGGGCGTTCATGTTGCAAAACACGAACAGCTTCGAAACCTACACGCTGCACAGCCGGGAGTTAGGTCAAAAGCTGTCATTCTCTCCCCGCCCGGCCATCAAAATAGGACCTTATTTAGGTTGGCGTTGGATTTTTTTAGGATATACCTTCGAAGTATCCTCTTTAGGCAAAGGCCAACAATCGAAGAAGACGGAGTTTGAACTGAGCCTGTATAGTTCCATGCTCGGTTGCGACCTTATTTACCGCCGGACAGGAGACGATTTCCGCCTGCGTAAAGTGAAAGGCCTTGGCGAAGAAGCACAAGAAGTAGAAGGCGAAAACTGCCACGGCATCAACGTAAAAATGACAGGCATCAATGCCTATTACATCTTCAACCACAAACGTTTTTCTTATCCAGCCGCATTTGCACAGAGTACCGTACAACGCAAAAGCTGCGGGTCGTGGAAAGTCGGTTTTGCCTATACCCGGCACGAACTGGATTTCGATTATAATGCCCTACCGCCCGTGCTCACCCATAACCCGGACCACGAACTCAGCCAGGATTTCCAGGTAGATAAAGTCAAATACACGGATTTCAGCCTGAGTTGCGGTTATGCCTACAACTGGGTGTTCAAGAAAAACTGGTTGTTATGCATTTCCATCGTGCCGGCCATCGGTTATAAAAAAACACATACAGCCGCCGTGCAATCGGAAAACGAGACGGAGACTTCGGCTTTGGCTTCTCATCTGAGAAACCTGAATTTCGACGTCACGGGGCGTGCGGGACTGGTATGGAACAACACCAAATATTTCGGTGGCTTGTCTTTAATCGTGCACAACTACAATTACCGCCACAACCGCCTGTCCATCAACAACACGTTCGGCACACTGAATTTATATATCGGACTGAATTTTCATAAACGTAAAGCATACAGATAGATACACATGACACCAACAGATTCCCCCACCCCCGTTCCCACCGAAGAACATCCCTTGCAACCGTTCCTTCCACCCCATGCACGCCTGTTGATGCTGGGCAGTTTCCCACCCCAGAAGAAACGTTGGTGCATGGATTTCTACTACCCGAACTTCATCAACGACATGTGGCGCATCATGGGATACATTTTCCATGGCGACCGGAATTGGTTTGTAGATGAACGGGCCAAATGTTTCAAGAAAGCAATGATCGTGGAGTTCCTGCTCGACAAGGGCATCGCCCTATACGATACGGCTTCCGCCGTCCGCCGTCTTCAGGATAATGCGTCGGACAAGTTTTTGGAAGTCGTCACCCCGACCGACCTACCCCGGTTGCTCGGACAAATCCCCCATTGCACGGCCATCGTCACCACCGGACAAAAAGCTACCGACACGTTGTGCGATACCTTCCATATATCGCAGCCAGCCATCGGAAGCTTCAGCCCGTTCGTGACGGAAGGACGCGAATTACGGCTGTATCGCATGCCGTCCAGTTCACGGGCCTATCCCATGAAATTGGAGAAGAAAGCCGACTTTTACCGTAAAATGTTGGACGAAACAGGGCTGCTGTAAAACGCAACCTCCACAATCCACAACTCCCCACCAATTTTCATAGCCTTTCCGAAGCGTAAACAAAAAAGTGGCGGCCGGGATTCCTGATGTCAAGAATTAACCCAACCGCCACAACTACACAAACTAATACCTGTGTACGTTAATAAAGGTCTTCACCGATACCTCCGGCCCCGCAAATGCTAATCGGAACCATCTCCATATATTCCAACACGAAAGCGGCATCGCTACTTCCCGTGAACACCGAGCGGAACCGCACCGTATGCTCCCTGTTGGGGAGGACTACGACCTCGCAAACCTTACGACGCAGGCAGGAAGCGACATTGTACAACACATTGGAAGACATGGGTACGTATTGCGGCGTTTCCGGAATATTTCCGGCGTTATAGCATATCACGCTCTTCCCCGCGCTATAGTAACCGTTGTTCTTCATGACACGGGCATTTTCCTCCAATTCCTCCGTCGTATAAATACCGTTGGAGTTTTCATCCTTGTTACGCCACCCGGAGCCTCCGTTATAAAGACCGGCCACGCGGCTGTCCGACCCACCGTAACGCATGTCAATGGGAAGTCCCTGCGGCACATCGTCCAAGTAAACCTGAGCTATGCCTCGGTTCCCCACTCCGCCCGGATAAGCTATCCGGAGTTCATACGTGCCGGGAGGAACATGGGGCAAATTGAACTCCACGTCGTAACTTGAACCTTGAACGGTTATCTCGTCTCCTCCGAAGTCCCACCAACGTAACTTGGGACGATGCACCATGAATACCGAAGTCTCCGAGAATTTGACCCCTTCTATATATCCCTTGGGAGCATAGTAATTGAATCCCCCTGCTTTTCCACCTGTCTCCGAATTGTCGGATGCCTCGCTGTAAGCCTCACGCGGGTCACCGTTCAAACGCATGTCGTTATTGGTCAATTCCGGCCACACGGTCTGGAAATCTATTCTCAAACGCGTATTGTAAACGTTGTTCCGTGTCGTCTGGTCGTAAGCCAACACGTCGTCCACATAATAATAGGCCACGTTGAGAGAGAAATTCTCCACATCAGGCACCGTCACGCGTGAACCGCGTACTCGCTCGTTGGAATTATACTTACTGGCCTCGCTGTGGTTGATATAGAACTCACGGGGATATTCCACAGCCGGATCCGTGGTAGAATACACCTTTTCCAACTTCATGGACGAGAAATCAAGCATCGTGTTTATCCATTCCGTAGGGCTGGCATAAGCCGTATTGAATCCCCAACAATTGATGAACTTGTCCGTACTGGCAAACATACGGTCCAAGATATGGTAAGTCATAAAAATCTTCAACGGGTTGTGAGGATTGGTCAGGCTATTCTTGTTCCAATACAGTTCCTTGTAAGTCTTGCCTTCCGGATTAGTCGGATCCACCTTATTCAACCCGAATATCTCAGCCGACTGGTTATCATTATATTTTTCGACGGCCAATTCGTACAAGGCATCTATCTTTTGCTCCATCGACATGCCCTCGCTGAAAAGGTTCGCATATTTCTCGTACAGCACGCGGTCTGGCACAATGAACAAAGTAAAGCCCGAGTAACGGTGGTCCGGACGTTTCAAGGTGTAGGTATAATTCCCTGGCTTTTGATTGTACAGGAACTCGGGAAAACTCGCCTTTTCCGCCTCGTAATCATCATCTCGGTATTCCGACAAGGAATCCAACAGACCTGTACGGCGGAGTGCCTCATAATAAATGGTAAAGTCAGCTTTGTTCTCTTCGAGCAAGGAAGCCCCCAAACTGGTACTTGGGACAAGCACTTTGCTCACCGGATGACACACGCCGTTTTCCACCGAGTCATTCTTCAACTCATTGATAATAGCAGCCCTACGGTTCACAATACTCAACACCATGCCATTGGCATCAACCGTATCGCCCGTGGTCTGAATCACCAAAGGCAAATCCAGTTCATTCTTCTGCTGCGATGTCTCCGCCAGGTTATATGTATAAACTATCGAGTTGTCTATCATGCAGGCTTTCACAAGTGTGTCGCAATAAGCCTCCGGAATGTCCTCCACGGAAGCATAACCATACTCCTTCAAAAAATCTTCCACACCGGAGTTTACCGGCGGAAACAAAGTGCGCCCGCCACGGCTCGCCAAAAAGTCCATTTGCCCTGCACGCTCCACGATACGTGTGAACAAACTGAAATCCTCACGGGACTTCAAATAATCACTCATCATTTCACCCGTAAAAGTATAATAACTCGCAGAAGGCAAGTCATCATTACAACCGGACAAGAAAACCGACTGCCCGACCACGAAGAAGGCACTGCATACGGTTAACCATCGCTTGATTTGTTTTTTCATACATTTAATAAAATTAGAACGAAATTAGGAATTATTATGGAGGCAAATTTACAAGAAGTATTTAATAATACGAATTATTCCAGTCAAAAAAAGAAGAAAAACTTCAATTTTTAACACTTTTGTGCTCCCACACAACTATAATCTGTGTGGGAGCACAGGAAAGAAGTGCAACTCATCCCCATAAAAGCCACGGAACGTTTCTTAAAATCAATTTATCAAGCCAAAATGACGCAATGCCCTTGCCACGCCATCCTCATCCACAGAAGCCGTCACGTACGCCGCAACCTCCTTCAACTCTTCGCACGCGTTTCCCATGGCTATCCCGCATGGAACGTGGGACAGCATAGCCATATCATTCCCCCCATCGCCAAACGCCATGGCTTCGTCCAACGAAAGCCCCTCGTATGCCAGCACTTTGTCTATGCCGACACTCTTGTCCACTCCCCCGGCAATGACATCCGTGAAGAAAGGATGCCAACGCATGGAAGTGCAGTCGGGCATCAACGCAGACATGAAATGCGGTTCACGGTCAGCTTTGAAGAAAGAAATGAGTTGCAAGACATCTTTTCCGCGGGCATACGAAGCCGGACGAACGGGCGGCATTTTGATGTCCAACAAACGGGCCACCGCATCGACATCTTCGTTAAGTTCTGTAATGAACATCTCATCGCTGCAAACAAATATAACAGGATATGCGTCTGCCCCGTGTGTCAGGTGCCCCACGACACGCCCCACGCTCTCCGCTGAAACCGACTGATGATAAATCACTTCTCCGCCGCTCGTAAAACAATGAGCACCCGTCACGGTAATCATGCCGTCGTACTCCAATTCACCCAAATTGTCGATAAAGGGAACCGGACGCCCCGTAGCTATATAAACTTTGATGCCACGGCTGCGAAGGGCGGCCACGGCATCAAGGGTGGATGGGGGAATGCGATGGGTCTTAAAAGAGACCAACGTCCCGTCGATATCGAAAAATACCGCTTTTATCTTTCCCATCGGCTTATTTCTTATCTTTTTCGGAAGCTGTCATTACACCGGTAATATACAATTTCACCATAGGTTCCTTGGCATTGGTACGCACCGTAATGCTTTTCTTGAACCGCCCCGGATATTTTCCACTGCCGTTGTACGTCACCTCCATCTTGCCCTTCTCCCCGGGTTTTACCGGCATCCGGGTATAAGTGGGTACCGTGCATCCGCATGAAGCGATAGCCTGATGAATCACCAACGGGGCATTCCCCTCATTGGTAAACGTAAACGTACATTTCACAATCGGGTCGTCTTCCGAAAAGGTTCCCAAATCCTGGGTTGTCTTGTCGAACACAATACTGGCTTCCTTCACGTCGGACTTTGTCTCCTGTGCAGCCACCAAGGCACTCCCTTCCGTCTTTTGCGCCGAGACCGGAACGCCTCCCAACATGCACAGCAAAGACCATGCTATAAACTTTTTCATATCCTTCTTCTATTAAAATCACTGCAAAAATAGGTCCTTTATTTAAAATAAGGTAGGTATTCCACGAAAAAATAGGAATTATTAGCACATCAACCGCCTTTTTCGTAACTTTGCAAACTCAATAAAACTTAGAAAACATGTTGGTTTACAATACGACTTATCACGTGACTTTCGACGATGCCCGGAACTTTGTCATCTGGATTCATCAAGTCTATATCCCGCAGGCATTGGCTTCCGGCTTTTTGGACAAGCCAAGGCTGTGCAAGATCCTGTCCCACCACGATGAAGATTCCGAATGCTTTTCCTTGCAATTCGAGGTGGAAAGTTCGGCACGGCTGCACGAATGGTATGTCAAGCACGGCGAAAAGCTCTTCCAGGAAATGCAGAAGATATTCAAAGACAAGGCTGCCGGGTTCACCACTTTAATGGAAGTCATAGAGGAACACTGATTCATGACGGACAAGCAAAACAGCGAAAAGATAATCCTGGGCATAGACCCGGGCACGAACCTCATGGGATACGGCGTGCTGCGTGTAACCGGGAACAAGGCGGTCATGGAAACCATGGGCATCATCGACCTGCGCAAATATACCGGACCTTACTTGAAACTCGGCCGGATATTCGAAAGGGTGACAGGCATCATCGAATCATACCTGCCGGACGAAATGGCCATCGAAGCGCCTTTCTTCGGCAAAAACGTGCAGAGCATGCTGAAATTGGGGCGCGCACAGGGCGTGGCCATTGCGGCGGCTATCCACCGCGACATCCCCATCACCGAATATGCGCCGCTCAAAATCAAAATGGCCATCACCGGAAACGGGCAGGCCAGCAAAGAACAAGTGGCAGGCATGCTGACCCGTATGCTCCATATCCGCGAGGAAGACATGCTGCCGTATATGGATGCCACCGACGGACTAGCTGCCGCCTACTGCCATTTCCTACAGATGGGGAAGCCGGCCGTGGCCCAACCTTACCACAGTTGGAAAGATTTCATCCGGAAAAATCCGGATAAGGTGAAAGGACAGATTTAACACGAACACAATGCAACACATCATTGAAATCACGGACGGGGTACCCCGTCATCCGCTTTACCGCATGAACCATCCGGTAAATTTGGCTATCGCATCCGGGGAACAAGTGGCCATCGTTGGAGCCAACGGGAGCGGCAAATCACGACTGGTGGACATCATCACCGGACGCTATCCGCTCCTGTTGAACGAAGTCCGTTACGACTTTTCCCCCTCGCCGTTGAAACTGGTCAGCGAAAATATCAAATATATCACTTTCCGCGATTCTTACGGAGACAGCGACGGCAGTTACTACTACCAACAACGTTGGAACCAACACGACATCGACGAGAAGACCCCGACCGCCGGACAAATGTTGGAGGAGGCTTTCACCGCAGCCGAAAACACTACGGGGTACGGCATGGACGAAGAGGGAAAGCGACAGATGCACGAGCGGCGCACGATGTTGCGGGACAAACTTTATGAGATGTTCCACCTCTCCACCCTGTTGGATAAATATATCATTACCTTGTCCAGCGGAGAGTTACGGAAGTTCCAACTCACCAAAACGTTGCTTTCCGGCCCGAGGCTTTTGATTATGGACAATCCTTTCATCGGGCTGGATGCACAGACGCGGGAGCAACTGGCCGGACTACTCCAAACGCTGATCCGCGAAACGGACCTGCAAACCATATTGGTCCTGTCGAAGACCGATGACATTCCGGAATTCATCACCCATGTCATTCCGGTGGAACATCTGGACATCCTGCCCAAAGTACCGCGTACGGAATACATCGGACAACGCCCTCGCATCCCGATACGTGTGCTCGAAGAAGACAAAGCCGCCCGCATCCTAACATTGCCTGAGAAAGAAAACCGCCTGACCACCACGGACACGGAGGGTTGCATGCTGCGGTTCAACCACGTGAGCATCCGTTACGGACAGCGCACCATCCTGAAAGACTTGGACTGGACGGTGAAGCAAAACGAGAAATGGGCTTTGAGCGGCGAAAACGGTGCCGGGAAATCCACCCTCCTCAGTCTGGTATGTGCCGACAATCCGCAAAGCTACGCCTGCGACATCGAACTGTTCGGACGGAAACGAGGTTCGGGAGAGAGCATTTGGGACATCAAACGGCATATCGGTTACGTCAGTCCGGAAATGCACCGTGCATACCTGAAAGACCTCCCGGCCATAGACATCGTAGCCAGCGGACTGAACGACTCCGTAGGGCTTTACGTGCATCCTCGTCCGGACCAACGGGCCGTCTGCGAATGGTGGATGGACATTTTCGGCATCGCCGGACTGAAAGACCGTACTTTCCTGAAACTCTCCAGCGGAGAGCAACGGCTCTGCCTGTTGGCCCGCGCATTCGTCAAAGACCCGGAGCTGCTAATCTTAGACGAGCCATTGCACGGCTTGGACGACCGTAACCGTCAGTTGACACGTGAGATTATTTCGGCTTTTTGCCGACGAAAAGACAAGACCATGATTATGGTAACGCATTATGCCGAAGAGCTGCCCGATGTCATTACGCATAATCTGTTCCTGAAAAAGAACAAGTAGCATGCAGTTCGTCACAAAAAAGCAACGAAATGTAAGCAAAATACGTTTTTTCATGTTACTTTATCCCGTCTGTCAACTAAAATTAGTATATTTGCAGACATCAAAAAAAGACAGAGCATATTAAAAGATGAATGTAGCCATCGTAAAGTATAATGCAGGAAACATTTATTCCGTAGCCAACGCACTGAAACGGTTGGGGATTACGCCGGAACTGACCGACGACGCAGAGCGGTTGTCGAAAGCCGACCGCGTGCTTTTTCCGGGACAAGGAGAAGCCGGCAGTACGATGGCTTACCTGCGTTCGCGGGGATTGGACCGCCTGATACGCGACCTGAAGCAACCCGTTTTGGGCATCTGCATCGGCCAGCAACTGATGTGCGGCCATTCCGAAGAAAGCGATACGGACTGCTTAGGCATTTTCGACGCGGAAGTCCTGAAGTTCCGTCCGGAAAAGCACGAAGACAAAGTGCCCCACATGGGATGGAACACCTTGGCACGTACAAGCAGCCCGCTGTTCAAAGGCTTCGGCACGGACGAATTCGTTTATTTCGTACACAGCTATTACGTGCCGGTCAACCCGTACACCATAGCCGTGACCGACTATGTCGTGCCGTTCAGTGCTGCCTTGCATAAAGACAATTTCTACGCCACGCAATTCCATCCGGAGAAAAGCGGAAGCGTGGGTGAACGCATATTGAAAAACTTTTTAGATTTGGCAGTATGATCGAACTGATACCGGCCATAGACCTGATAGACGGCAAATGCGTACGGCTGACCAAAGGAGATTACGCCACGCAGAAGACCTACAACGAAGACCCGGTAGCCGTGGCACGGGAAATTGAAAGTTACGGCTTCAAACGTTTGCACGTCGTGGACCTCGACGGGGCACGATCCAAACATATCGTCAACCATAAAGTATTGGAACGCCTGGCTTCGTCCACCGGCTTGACAATAGACTTCGGTGGCGGCATCAAAGCCGACGAAGACCTCCGCATCGCCTTCGAAAACGGGGCGGCACTGGTCACGATAGGCAGTGTGGCGGCCACCTGTCCGGAATTGTTCCTCGGATGGCTCGGGCAATATGGGCCAGACCATATCATATTGGGCGCAGACGTCAAAGACGGACTGATTTCCATCAACGGTTGGAAAGAGGAAAGCACGCAGGAGCTGCTTCCTTTCCTCCGTCGTTACATGGACGAAGGCGTACGGCATGTGCTCTGTACGGACATCAGCAAGGACGGCATGTTGCAAGGCCCCTCCACCGGCCTCTACCGGAAAGTCATGGCAGAGTTTCCGGACTGCGGGCTGATAGCGAGCGGAGGGGTCAGTTGCCTGCAAGACCTCATCGGCCTGAACGAAGCCGGCATCCCGGCCGTAGTCTTCGGAAAAGCCATCTACGAGGGCAGAATCTCATTAAACGAATTGGCCGAATGGGCTGAAAACAAAGGATAAGTATGGCATTGGCAAAACGTATCATCCCCTGTCTGGATGTCAAGAACGGACAGACGGTAAAGGGGACTAATTTCGTGAACCTGCGCCAAGCCGGAGACCCGGTGGAACTGGGCAAGGCTTACAGCGAACAGGGAGCGGACGAACTGGTGTATTTGGACATTACGGCCAGCCACGAAGGCCGCAAGACATTCACGGAAATGGTGCAGCGTGTGGCAGCAGAAATATCCATCCCCTTCACCGTCGGCGGCGGTATCAACGAACTGGCCGACGTGGAACGGTTGCTGAATGCCGGAGCCGACAAAGTGAGTGTCAACTCGGCAGCCTTGCGTAACCCCGTACTTATCAACGAGATTACGGGGCATTTCGGGTCACAAGTCTGCGTGGTGGCCATTGATGCCAAAGAGACCGAAGAAGGTTGGTTCTGTTACCTGAACGGCGGACGCATACGCACAGGACGGAACCTGTTCGAATGGGCACGCGAAGCATGCGACCGGGGAGCCGGTGAAATCCTGTTTACGTCCATGGACCACGACGGAGTGAAAGACGGCTATGCCAACCAAGCTCTTTCACGTCTCGCAGAGGAGCTGAGCATCCCGGTTATCGCCTCGGGAGGAGCCGGAAGCAAAGAGCATTTCCGGGACACTTTCATCGAAGGGAAAAGCGATGCCGCACTGGCTGCCAGCGTCTTCCATTTCGGAGAGATTTCCATTCCGGAACTGAAAACATGGCTAAAGTCGGAAGGCATTAACGTTAGAATTTAAAAAAGACATATCAAACACCTATTATATATATGGAAATAGATTTCGACAAGATGGACGGCCTCGTACCGGCTGTCATCCAGGACGCCGAGACTAAAAACGTCTTGATGTTGGGATTCATGAACCGTGAAGCCTACGACAAGACATTGGAAACCGGAAAGGTAACATTCTTCAGCCGCAGTAAAAGCCGGCTATGGACCAAAGGTGAAACCAGTGGAAACTTTTTGCATGTCGTTTCCATCAAAAACGACTGCGACCATGATACGCTACTCGTCCGGGTACATCCCGAAGGCCCGGTGTGCCATACCGGTACCGATACTTGCTGGGGAGAGAAAAATGAAGCCAATCCCTTGACATTCCTTAGCGAGTTACAAGATTTTATCGAAACACGACATAAGGAAATGCCTGAAGGGTCATACACTACGAGTTTGTTTAAGGACGGTATCAACCGTATGGCGCAGAAAGTGGGCGAAGAAGCCTTGGAGGCCGTCATAGAGGCTGTTAACGGCACAGACGAACGCCTCATTTATGAAGGTTCGGACATGCTATACCATCTCATCGTCCTGCTTACCTCCAAAGGACTACGTATAGAGCAGATGGCCGCAGAATTACAGGCCCGCCACAAGCCAGGGTGGAAAAAACACTAACCTCCTAAAAGAAACATATATGCGCATCGAATATCAAAATGTGGATATAGTCCAAGAAGAACATGTCATTCTGAAAGGCGTGAATTTTCAGGCTGAAGCCGGAGAATTCATTTACCTGACCGGTAAAGTAGGTACCGGGAAAAGTTCCCTGCTGAAGACGTTCTATGGCGAACTGGATGTGCATACGGGAAGTGCGCGTGTGCTCGATCGCGAAATGACCAAAATCAAACGCAGGCACATCCCGGCACTACGCAAACGGCTAGGTATCGTATTTCAGGATTTCCAACTGCTCAACGACCGTACCGTACGAGCCAACCTGGATTTCGTACTCAAAGCTACCGGATGGAAAAAGAAGAAGGAACGGAACACGCGCATCCATGAAGTGCTTGAACAAGTGGGCATGACGGCCAAAGCCGACCAAATGCCCTATCAGTTGTCGGGTGGAGAACAGCAATGCGTGTGCATCGCAAGAGCCATCCTGAACCGTCCGGACATTATCCTGGCCGACGAAGCGACCGGAAATTTAGACAAAGAGAACGGTCGTCGGGCCGCCGCAATATTGTACGACATCAGCAAAGCGGGTACCACCGTCGTGCTGAGCACGCACAACGAAGAACTGATATCCGAATTTCCGGGCGTAGTCTATCGTTGCGGAGAAGGACGTTTGCAGGAATGCACAGACGCCTACACTCCCCTGTTGGCTCCTGACGCCATCGAATCGAAAAGCATTGAAGAAAATATAAATGAGAATAACTAAAACCCAATATTCGATATGAAAGTAATGAAGTTCGGCGGAACATCTGTGGGTTCCGCACAAAGGATGAAAGATGTATGTCGGTTGATTACGCAGGACGGCACGCCCAACATGATTGTGCTTTCCGCCATGTCCGGTACAACGAATACGTTAGTCGAAATATCCGATTACCTTTATAAGAAGAATCCGGAAGGTGCCAATAACGTCATCAACCAGTTGGAACAAAAATACCGCCAACATGTAGATGAATTGTATGCCACGGAAGAATACAAACAGAAAACATTGGACTTTTTGAAAGATGAGTTCGACTATTTGAGAAGTTTCACTAAAATCCTGTTCACTTCGTTCGAAGAAAAAGTCGTCCTGGCCCAAGGAGAAGTCATCAGTACCAACATGGTGACAAATTACCTAAAGGAATGTGGTGTAAAGACTATCCTGTTGTCGGCACTCGATTTTATGCGTACGGACAAAAATTCCGAACCGGATTTCAATTACATCAAAGAGAAAATCAACGAATTGTTGGCTGCCAACCCCGGATACCAGATTTACATCACACAAGGCTTCATCTGCCGTAACGCATACGGCGAGGTGGACAACTTGCAACGTGGCGGTTCGGACTATACGGCCTGCCTCATCGGGGCTGCGATAAAGAGTGAGGAAATCCAGATATGGACGGACATCGACGGCATGCACAACAACGACCCGCGCATCGTAGACAAAACGAAGCCCGTACGTCAACTTCATTTCGAAGAAGCGGCGGAACTGGCTTATTTCGGAGCCAAAATCCTGCATCCGACCTGCATCCAACCGGCTAAATTCGCCGGAGTACCCGTACGCTTGCTGAACACCATGGACCCATCGGCTCCCGGAACGATAATCAACAACGAGTTTCAGGAAGGAAAAATCAAAGCCGTTGCTGCCAAAGACAACATCATCTCCATACAAATACACTCTAGCCGTATGTTGTTGGCCTACGGCTTCTTACGCAAAGTGTTCGAAATCTTCGAAAGCTACAAAACGAGCATCGACATGGTAAGCACCTCGGAAGTAGGTGTGTCTGTTACGATCGACAACAAGTCGTATTTGAAAGACATTGTGGCCGACCTGATGAAATACGGAACGGTGACCGTCAAAGAGAATATGTGTATCATTTGTGTAGTAGGCGACCTTTCGCGAGACAACGTCGGTTTTGAAAGCCAGGCTGCAAAAGCGTTAAAAGACATCCCCGTACAAATGATTTCATACGGTGGAAGCAACCATAACATCTCATTCCTGATTAACGAAGAAGACAAGAAAAGTGCGCTTCAGGCACTCAGCGACACGTTGTTCAACAATTAATATGAGGATATGAAAGGTTCATTTCCGATAGAAAAATTCAATACGGTAAGAACTCCGTTTTATTATTATGACACGGAGCTGCTCCGCAAAACACTGGATACCATCAAGTCAGAAACAGGCAAAAACGATAATTATCATGTACATTATGCCGTAAAAGCCAATGCCAACCGCAAACTGCTGCGCATCATCTGTGCGGCAGGATTCGGAGCCGACTGCGTAAGCGGCGGAGAAATCAAGGCCTGTCTGGATGCCGGATTCCCGGCGGATAAAATCGTGTTTGCCGGCGTAGGAAAAAGCGATTGGGAAATCAATGTAGGACTGGATGCCGGTATCGCATACTTCAACGTGGAAAGCATACCGGAACTGGAAGTCATCAACCAGTTGGCCGGCGAAAAAGACAAAATCGCCCGCGTCTCATTCCGCATCAATCCAGACGTAGGGGCGCATACCCATGCCAATATCACGACCGGACTGGCCGAAAACAAATTCGGCATAGCCATGGCCGACATGGAAAAGGTCATAGAAATCGCTGCATCGTTAAAACATGTGGAGTTCGTCGGGCTGCATTTCCATATCGGTTCACAGATACTTGAAATGGGAGATTTCGTGGCATTGTGCAACCGCGTCAACGAACTGCAAGACCGGCTAGAACGCCACCACATTACGGTGAAGAACATCAACGTGGGTGGCGGATTGGGCATCGACTACCAACATCCGAACGAAGTGCCGGTTCCCCATTTTGCAGACTATTTCCAAACCTACCGCAAGCATCTGAATCTGCGACCGGACCAACAGCTCCATTTCGAACTGGGACGGGCCGTCGTGGGGCAGTGTGGCAGCCTGATTACACGTGTACTCTATGTCAAACAAGCCACATACAAGCAGTTTGCCATCGTAGACGCAGGCATGACAGACCTCATCCGCCCTGCCCTCTACCAGGCTTTCCATTCCATTGAGAACCTGAGCAGCGACGAGCGCAAGGAAACCTACGACGTTGTAGGCCCTATCTGCGAGTCGAGCGATGTATTTGTCAAGGCATTCGACCTCAACCGTTGCCATCGCGGCGACCTTTTGGCTCTGCGTTCAGCCGGGGCTTACGGTGAGATCATGGCTTCAAGATATAACTGCCGCGAATTGCCGGCCGGATATACTACTGAAGATTTCGTATAATGTATCCACTCATAACTTTCCTTTTGGAAAATGCTGCCTACGCCGGTTTCGCACTGACGTGGGCAGCACATTTCTGTACCGCCCGTTCCTATAAGCGGACGGCACGCATGGTAGAACAGCAAGAAACGGAGGCGCAATCCTCGGACAGTCGCCCGAAAGAGGCCATTTCCGTCGTCATCGCCACGCACAACCAAGCCGACGCGTTACGCAGCAACCTTCCCCGGATACTGGAACAGGAATATGAGCGTTTCGAAGTTATCGTCGTGAATAACGCATCGACCGACGACACGGAAGACGTACTGAAAACCCTGGAACTGAAATACGCCAACCTGCATCATACCTTCACCCCGTCCGGTGCACGCCATATCAGCCATAAACGCCTGTCGCTGACCATCGGTATCAAGGCCGCACAATACGAATGGCTGCTGCTGACCGAACCGGACAGCCGTCCGTGTTCTCCTCATTGGCTCTCCACTATGGCCGGACATTTCCACGACGGCATACAAATCGTATTGGGATATGCCAACTATATGCCGGACAAGCGCTTGCTTTCCCGTAAAACTATTTTCTTCAACCTCTTCCACCAGATGCAATACTTGCCTTGGGCCACACGACATAAGGCCTACCGTTGTAATCCGGCCAATATAGCCTATCGCAAAAGCCTGTTCATGGCTCATAAAGGATTTGCCGACGACATCAACCTTATCGGTGGGGTGACGGAATTGTTGGTCAACCGCCACAGCTGTGTCGGAAATACCGCCGTTTCCCTACATCCGGACAGCAAAGTGGAGTGTGAGGACATGACATCCGGAAAACAATGGAGACTCAAGCGCACTTTCTATATGGAAACCCGGAGACATTTCAAGAAAACATGGCGTTATCGACTGACGTTCAACTTGAAACAAGCCGTCGTACCTTTATTCTATTGTGCCACGGCCCTGTCCCTCGGATGGAGCGTATGGCAGCATCAATGGGCGGCCACGGCCATCATATCCCTATTGTTTATCCTCCTCTGCATATGGAAAACCGTATGGTTCAACCGTTCGGCACGTGCGTTGGGAGAACGCCCCTACCACCTGTCTTTCCTTTGGTACGAAATGCGTCTGTTCGGATGGCACGCCTGTTCGTGGATGGACTACCGGACCGCTCCACGCACACGGTTCTACCGCAAGGCTTTCTGAAACAGAGCGGAAGAATCGTTTGCACATAAGCCTGATAAATCGTAACTTTGCGGCCTAAAATCACGACTTATGCAAGCATCCGATCAGGCTATCACGTACGGCAGGCACATTCGTGCCTTGGCCACATTAGGCATCCCCATCATTGTAGGGCAGTTAGGTACCATCATACAAGGACTGGCCGACACCATCATGGTGGGTCGTTTCAGTGCACACTCATTGGCCGCCGCAGGCTTCGTCAACAACATCATGGTGTTGGTGTTGATTTTTGCCTTAGGTTATTCTTACGCCATCACTCCGGTCATAGGTCCAATGCACGCCCGGGGGGAATTCGAAAATGCCGGCAAGGCATTGAAAGCCGGACTTCAAGTCAACGGCGCACTGGGCATGGTACTGTTCCTGCTGATGGGGACGCTCTACTTTTTCTTGGGGCACATGGGACAACCCGAAGAGCTTCTCCCCGAAATCCGGCCGTACTACATCGTCGTCGCGCTTTCCATACCCATCCAATCCCTTTTCAATGCTTTCAAGCAATTCTTCGACAGTATCGGCAACACCCGTACACCGATGTGGATTATGATCAGTGCAAACTTGTTCAACATCGTGGGAAACTACCTGCTGATTTACGGTATAGGCCCTTTCCCACAACTCGGACTATTAGGCGCCGGCATCTCTACCACCCTGTCACGCATCCTTATGCTGATGGTCATTTACGGTATATTCACTTCAAACGAAAAGTATAAAAAATATCATTCCGGCTTCCAAGCCAAAGGCGAAACCACCGACATGCGCCGTCTGCTGCATAAACTGGGCCGGCCGCTCGGACTGCAAATGGGCATGGAGACAGCTTCGTTTTCTTTGTGCGCCGTGATGCAAGGTTGGATTGGTGCCGCTCCCCTCGCCGCCCATCAAATCATGACGAGCGTCGGTTCCACCTGCTTCATGGTATATTATGGCATCGGGGCGGCCGTAGCCATACGGGTCAGCCATTTCCATGGGGTAAACGACACCAGGAACGTGCGCCGCAGTTCCCTCACCGGCTACCTGATGATTCTGGCCACCGGACTGGCACTGGCCATCACCATCAGCACTTTCATCACAGACATCTGCGCTTTCTTCACCGACGACACGGACATCCGGCATATTGTCGTCAGCCTGGTCATCCCGTTCGTATTATACCAATTCGGTGACGGCCTGCAAATCAATTTCGCCAATTCACTAAGAGGCATTGCCGACGTACGCCCGCTCATGCGTTACGCTTTCCTGTGCTACATTGTCATTTCCCTGCCGCTGAGCTATCTATTGGGCTTTACGTTCCATGGAGGGCCGGCTGGAATATGGATGGCTTTCCCTGTGGCATTGACGTTGGCCGGGGCACTCTTCTGCCGCCGTTTCCTCCGTAAAACACGCACGATGGCCGCCGGGTGAAAAACTACTGCATCGGACAAAATATCCCCCGATGGAACGGCATTTCGTAATATCTGCCAAAATGGCAGTCTGAACCCTTACAAGAATCCCGTATTTCCACCCTTTCGGCTCACCGGACGGAAATACGGGATTCTCATGAATGGAGACTTTGACATAAAGAAAGCATTCTACGCTTCTTTCGGACAAACCGGCACGACACCAAAGCCCCTATCCTCATGACAGAAGGCAAGCGGTCAGTAAAAAGCAAAAATCACTTTCCTCGGGTCAGGAAATCCTGTATGGAAAAAAGAAGCAAATAGAAAAAACAAAACTGAAAAACGAGGCTTTCCTTCCCGTCACAGCCCGTTTTTATGCCATTTGAGGTTCCTCCGAAAATCAATCTGCGCCAAACGAAAAATCGCTTTCAGGCGAACGATTTTTCGTTTGGCGCAGAAAAACGGAGATACTTACGCTGAAAAACAGCATAAAAACCGTATAAAAATCCATTTTGAAGCATTTTTTCTTCCCAGAACAACCTTTTTCCCGTTTTTTTAGCACCTAAGAACAATAAAAGTCTGCCAAAATGGCAGACTTTGAACATCCTTTTATAAAATCCTGTCGCCAATCATTCTCCTTCCACCTCCACCACCAAGCCGTCGTAAGCCATCCGTACGCCCTCGGGCAGGCTAGCATCCTCCACGGCATGCAAGTCGATATGGTGCCCCATGTGGATGAGGTAAGTGCGCGGCACACGTAAGCGGCGGGCAAACGCACAAGCCTCCTCTATCGTCTGGTGGGAATAATGAGGCTCGTGGCGAAGACCGTTCAGGACGAGCAACTCCAGCCCTTGAAGGTAATCCAACTCGCAGTCCGCTATCGTTTTCATGTCCGTAATGTAAGCCATGCGCCCCACACGGTAGCCCAATATGGGCAACCGGGCGTGCATCACTTCTATGGGAGTGACCTGCAATTCCCCCACCCGGAACGCTTCGTGCGGACGGACGGCATGAAGCCGGAGCTGGGGCACGCCGGGATATTTATGCTCCACAAAACAATAAGGCAGGCTCTGGCGCAACTGCCCGCCCGTACGCTCCGACGCATAAAGCTGCACGTCGCCGAACACGCCGAAAGGGCGCAGGTCGTCTATCCCTCCCACATGGTCGTAATGTTCGTGGGTAAGCAACACGGCGTCTATACGACGGAAATCCAACGGCAGGATTTGTTGGCGGAAGTCCGGGCCGCAGTCCAACAGGATTCTCGTCTGCTCCGTCTCCACCAATACGGAAGTCCGCAAACGTTTGTCACGGGCATCCGTACTGCGGCACACCTTGCACGAGCAACCGATTTGCGGCACTCCCGTACTCGTCCCCGTACCCAAAAACGTGATTTTCATGCGCACCCTCCTATAATATTTACTTCCGGGGTGATGGATATGCCGAAGCGGGACAGCACGTCCGCACGGATGGCTTCGCACAACGCCAGTATGTCGCGCCCCGTCGCGCCGCCCTTGTTCACCAACACCAATGCCTGCCGGTCGTGCACCGCCGCCCGTCCGAGCGACCGCCCTTTCCAACCGCACCGCTCGATGAGCCATCCGGCCGGTATCTTCACCCGTTCCGCGTCCACCTCATAGCGGGGCACGTCGGGGTAATCCCCTTTTATCGCCTCATAGACCTCACGCGAAACCACGGGATTCATGAAAAAGCTGCCTGCATTCCCCTGCACTTTCGGGTCCGGAAGCTTGGCCTTGCGTATGGCAATCACTACGCGGCGCAAATCCTGTGCCGTGACCTCCTCAGGACGAATGCCCCCGGCACTCAAAGCCTCACGTATCCCCCCGTAATCCAGATTCGGGCGGAACGTGGACGACAACCGGAAATGCACATGCGTCACCGCGTAACGTCCGCGCCACTCTTCCTTAAAAATACTTTTCCGATAAGCATAACCGCATTCCGAAACATCGAACACCCGGACTTCGCCGTCCCGTAAGCCGACGGCCTCCACCGCCGTAATTACATCTTTGGCTTCCGCACCGTATGCCCCGATGTTCTGCACGGCAGAGGCACCCACTTCGCCCGGTATGAACGAAAGGTTCTCCAGGCCGTAGAACCCGTGCTCCACGCAGTAGGCCACCAAATCGTCCCACACGATGGCCGCCCCCACACGAAGCCGTATCCCGTCCGGCCGTTCCTCACACTCGATTCCACCGATGGCGGAATGCAGCACCACGCCCTTGAAATCGGACAGGAACAAAAGGTTGCTCCCGCCGCCGATATGCAACACCGGCACGTCGGGACTGTCCGCCCGGAGACGGCGAACGACTTGCCGCAAGTCTTCTACGCTGTCGTATGCGACAAAACGGTCTGCATGCGCTTCGATGCCGAACGTGTTATGGGAAAGTAACGGATAATTATATTCTATTCTTGCCATAAAGCGGTTTAATTTTCGTACGAAACCAGTTTCCACTCCCCGTCTTTCTGCCTGAAATCGAGGATGTCCATCAGCCCGTTGGAGATTCCGGCCTTCACCAGAATCATCCCGTCCGGATTGTCATACGTCTGGCCGTAACGGATATTGGTAATGACCCCGTCCGGCAACTGGGGCTTGAAGGCATCCCACTGGTCGTGGTCCAACGTGCCTTCTATCGTATTGAAATCATCATCGGGGTCTGTCGTGACATAGCGCAAAGGATTCGACACGCTTCTTTGCTGAAAGGCGGCATCCGACACAAATCTCCTGTAGAAATCCATGAACTTATCCAAGGGTTCGGCAGCCGTGAAATCACGTATGCTCTCCTGCGTCAACCGCCATTCCCCTTTCAGCCGTTGGAAACGGCATGTCTTGACCCACCGTTTTTCCAAATGGATTTGTTCCACGTCCACTTTGTCCAAATCCGTGCGCTTTTCCAAATCCATCTGTTCCTCGTCGTTATAAAACACGGTATAATAATCCTGATCCATGAAAAGCGATTCATATTTCCATTGTTCCTCCGTGAGCCATACCGTGTCTCCCCGCACAACCGAAAGCAATGGAAATTCGACACGTTCGAGCCGGACTTTTTTAAGACGGGCGAACTCAAAAATAAAATCATCAAAAAGTTCATCAGCCCTTTTGGGCAATTCCTCGTCCAACGAGGCAGAAGAAGCATTGAATGAATCCGACGGACCGAACGAGGACTCAAAAACCGAGTCGGCTGCATAGTCCACTTCCGAAGCAGCCTTTTTCCCGTTGCACGCCGCCAACACAGCCGCCAACGCCATGCACCATACTACATTTTCCCTCATACTAACACAGGATAAAATCCTCTCTAAAATCATGCAAAAGTACACTTTTTATTTTCAACAACGGCAAGTTTTTGGGGATAATTGATTACCTTTGCAAAGTTTTTTAAAGCGAACAATATCTTAGAAGATTATGATAGCAAAAATCCAAGAACTTCTGGAAGAAGTCGAGAAGCTGCAAGCCTCAAATCTTGAAGAAGTAGAAGCGTTGCGCATCAAATACTTGAGCAAGAAAGGAAGCCTGAACGCCCTGATGGCGGACTTCCGGAATGTCCCTGCCGAAATGAAGAAAGAGGTGGGAATGAAACTGAACGACCTGAAGGCCAAAGCCCAGGAAAAAATTGCGGCTTTGAAGGAGGCCGTGGACACGCAAGACTGCGGCACCGACGAATTGGACCTGACCCGCACGGCCTATCCCGTATCGTTGGGCACGCGCCATCCGCTCACCATCGTGAAGAATGAGATTGTAGATATCTTTTCGCGCCTTGGCTTCACACTGGCCGAAGGACCTGAAATCGAGGACGACTGGCACGTGTATTCGTCGATGAACTTCGCCGACGACCATCCTGCCCGGGACATGCAAGACACCTTCTTCGTAGAGGCCCGTCCGGACATCGTGCTCCGTTCGCATACATCCTCGGTACAGGCCCGCGTCATGGAAAGCCAACAACCACCCATCCGTGTGATTTGCCCGGGACGCGTGTACCGTAATGAGGCCATTTCAGCCCGTGCACATTGCTTCTTCCACCAAGTCGAAGGACTATATATTGATAAAAACGTGTCGTTCACCGATTTGAAACAAGTCTTGTTGCTCTTCGCACAGGAAATGTTCGGCAAAGACACGAAAATACGTCTCCGTCCGTCTTATTTCCCTTTCACGGAACCTTCTGCCGAAATGGACATCAGTTGCAACATCTGCGGCGGAGAGGGCTGTTCCTTCTGCAAGCACACCGGATGGGTGGAAATTCTTGGATGCGGCATGGTAGACCCGGCCGTGCTCGAAGCCAACGGCATAGACAGCAGCGTCTATACAGGATATGCTTTCGGCATGGGTATCGAACGTATCACCAATCTGAAATACCAGGTGAAGGATTTGCGCATGTTCTCTGAAAACGACACCCGTTTCCTGGAAGAGTTCAAGTCCGCCAACTAAAGCCACGTGGAAGACAGGTTAGTCACACGCAGCTTCATCTGTATACTTGCAGCCAATTTCCTACTTTATTTCGGATTTTGGCTGCTTGTTCCTGTTTTGCCTTTCTATCTGAAAGAAACTTTCTCTTGCGGAGAGGCGGCTGTCGGTACCATCCTGAGTTGCTACACCGTATCGGCCTTGTGTACGCGCCCCTTCATGGGATATCTGTACGATGGATTTGCCCGCAAACCCATCTACATCATGGCCTATCTGCTGTTTACAGCCATTTTTGCCGGTTATGTCCTGACAAGCCTGCTGGCCGTATTCATCCTTTTGCGTGCCGTCCACGGCGTGGCATTCGGCACGGTTACCGTAGGCGGCAACACGTTGGTCATCGACATCACGCCTTCCAACCGCCGGGGAGAAGCCCTCGGGTATTACGGACTCACCAACAACGTGGCCATGAGCATCGGACCGATGACGGGCCTGTTCCTGCATGATTCCCATTTAAGCTATGAACATATCTTCAGCATCGGACTGCTTACCTGTGTCCTCGGCTTCCTGGCAGCCGTTTCCGTCAAGACACCGAAGAAGATCCCGGTCAAACGTCCGCCGGTTTCGCTCGACCGCTTCATCCTGCTGAAAGGCATTCCCGCCGGCATCGCCTTGCTCCTGCTTTCCATTCCCTATGGGGCGACAACCAATTATGTGGCCGTTTATGCCCGCGAAATAGGGCTTCACGTACCCACTGGTTTCTTTTTCACCCTCATGGCCGTGGGGATGGGCATCAGCCGTATCTTCGCCGGAAAGTTCGTGGACCGCGGATACATCACCCAGACTATCTCGTATGGTTTTTATGTAGTCATTGCGGCATTCTTCCTGCTATCCTGCTGCTCTACGGTCATTGCTTACAGCGAAGCATGGTGTTCTTTCATATTCTACCTCGTACCCTTCATGTTGGGCATCGGGTTCGGTGTGATGTTCCCGGCCTACAACACACTGTATGTCAACCTCGCCCCTAACAACCAACGGGGAACCGCCACCAGTACTTATCTGACTTCATGGGACATAGGCATCGGTCTGGGCATCTCCACGGGCGGTTACATCGCACAGCAATATGCCTTCGACGCCGTCTATCTGTTCGGCAGCATACTTTGCGTGGCTTCCATGCTGTTTTTCAACCTTTATGTCAGCCCGCATTACCATCGCAATAAAGTACGTTGAAACCGGTTTTTCCCTATTTTCATGCCATTTTGTCAGCAATCACTGTCATTCCAACCTTCTTTGTAACCATAAAGCAACAAACGGGATATAATTTCTTGATATACGTCAATTATTTCCCCTTATTCTTCAAATATAGGCGGCAAAGTCTTGACCTTCGGCCTTTTTGGTTATAACTTTGCAGTGTCATAAGAAGAAAAAAGGTTATTACTAAGATTAAAAGAACTCTCTAAGGTAGAGGTTTTGAAAGGTAAAAAAGATTGTTTAATTAAAAAGGTAAAAAGATTATGATGACAATGGGTATTATGCTGTTTGCCGTAATACTTATGGCAGCAGTACTTTTGGTACTTTTCGCTGTAGTAATGTTGGCGGGTATGCACAAAGAATCCAAGTTAAATCGGGACTTCTTTATGTCCAGTACCTCCATGCAATTCGGCAAGGGCGGTTTCCAAACCGGAACGGCTTGCTAAGTGCGACTAAAAAAGAAAATGTAGAAAAAGCAAATCTCGATTAAAAGTAAAGAAATGGGTTACAGGTGGATGAGGATACAGGTTCTTCATTCGCCTGTAATCGGTTTTATCGCTCCCGTCCTTCCACTTTTCCGCAACAACACACCCCGGATTTTATTTTAAATTCGTATTTTTGCCCTGTCATTATCAAACAGCAAAAACAAATGGAAATAGGATTGACACACACCAGTACACTCACCGTCGAAAACAAACATCTGGCTATCCAGGCAGGTAGCGGAGACTTGGAAGTCCTGGCCACGCCCGTCATGATGGCCTTAATGGAGAATGCGGCCATGCTAGCCGTAAAAGGGGCTTTGGACGAAGGCATGACAACCGTAGGAGGACATATCAGTTCCTCTCACCTCAAACCTACGGCTTTGGGTAAGACCATTACGGCCACGGCCGTACTAACCGGAATTGAAGGACGCAAACTGACTTTCAAGGTCGTGGCAGAGGATGAGGCAGGAACCATCGGAGAAGGGGAACATCTTCGCTTTATAGTAGACCGCAAGAAATTCATGGCCAAATTGCAAGGATAAGGAAAACGTTCCGAACCGTACGGACGGATGATACACACGTTTCCCTTGAAATAAAATAAAAGCGCGGAAGCCTCTCCCCAGACTTCCACGCTTTGCTTTCTGAACAAATTAAAATCACTTGTTGCCTTGCATGAGAGAATCTACATTTACAGTTCTCACACATTTCGGAACCTTCTTATAGACTTGCACGCTGTCACTCCGGACATCGGCACCGTTACCGTAAGAATATCCCGCACTCCAATATCCATAGTCATTCCAATAACGCTCATAGTTACGTAACGTGAACCATGTGGAAGAATACACCCCATCCATATAACCCTTGAAATAATCGGGGGACAAACTGTAATCACGGATGTTGCAATCAAGTTCCGGATTATCAAAGCGAAGATAGATAATGCCGTCTCTTACCATCCAGGTAAAGTAGTGCTCTACGATTTCCACCCGGCCACGCCAACCGTGATAGTAATCCGTTTCGTAACCATATCCCCGGGTATAGCCTCCATAATCCTGGGGAATAAATTCCAAGTCGGAACCAATAGCCGGTTGACCGTCCACCATCATTCCCAAATCCCCGAACCAACGCCCCGAAAGCATGTATCCCCGGTAATCGTCATCTTCCTCGCACCCGCTGAACACTGCTATCAAGCAGCAGACCATAAGGAATTTGCAATATTTGAACCATCTCATAATTATGCTTGTTTAAATGTTTATAATGCAAATATACATATAAGTCTCTTTATTATGCAAAGAAAAACCCGACGGAAAGATAGGGAAAATCCTATTTACTCTCCTAAAGCACCGATAATTTCACGCACACTGCGGCAACCGTGCCGTTCCAAATATTCGTCTATCCCTCGGGCCACCTTTACCGTCACGGCCGGATCTATGAAATTAGCTGTTCCGATTTCTATGGCCGAAGCCCCCGCCAAAAGAAATTCTATGGCATCACGCGCGTTCATGATTCCCCCTAAACCTACCACGGGTATCTTCACCGCTTTGGCTACTTGCCATACCATACGTAATGCCACGGGCTTCACAGCCGGACCGCTCAGCCCCCCTGTGGCTATGGACAATACCGGGCAACGTTTTTCGATGTCGATAGCCATTCCCATCAACGTATTGATAAGGCTCACGGCATCCGCTCCGGCGTCTGCCACACTACGGGCTATGTCTGCCACATTCGTCACATTCGGAGACAGTTTGACAATCAAAGTCTTGTCATACGCCTTACGTACAGCTTTTACCACAGCCGAAGCTCCTTCGGCTGTCACGCCGAAAGCCATCCCCCCTTGCTTCACGTTCGGACAGGATATGTTCAGTTCTATGGCCGGAATGCGCTCCAGTTCGTTAATCCGTGCGGCACACTCCGCATAGTCTTCGCAACACGAACCGGAGACATTCACAATCATATTCGTGCGGATGTCTTTAATTTGGGGATAAATATGCCCGCAAAAGTAATCCACACCCTTGTTTTGCAGCCCCACACAGTTCAACATCCCTTGAGGTGTCTCTGCCATGCGAGGATAAGGATTGCCTTCACGGGGTTTCAATGTCGTACCTTTCACAATGATTCCGCCGATATCTTCCAAGTTCACAAAGTCTGCGAACTCAAGACCGTACCCGAAAGTGCCGGAAGCGGTCATTACGGGATTTTTCAACTGTAATTTCCCTATATTTACACTTAAATCTGCCATAACAATCTATTCGTATTGAAAACGGGTCCCTCTTTACACACGCACAAATGCCCTTCCGTAGTATTCTCCACGCAACACAAGCAGGCCCCCACTCCACAAGCCATCATATTCTCCAACGAAACTTCACACGGTATGCCTTTTGACCGTGCATATCGCGCTACGGCCACCATCATCGGTTTGGGACCGCAGGTGGCTATACGGTCAAAATGTTCACGTTGCAGCACGGAATGCTGCGTTACAAAACCTTTCTCCCCCTCGGAAGCGTCCTCCGTCGTGATATACACATCCCCCAATGCCCTGAACATGTCCAACTGCATCAAGTCTCCCGCCGAACGGCCGCCCAATAAGAAAGCTGGCCGACAGCCAAGCTTCACCATCTCTTTTCCCATGAAAAGCAATGGAGCCGTACCGACACCGCCTCCTACCAACAGCACTTTCTCATCACCGGACGAAGGCATCGTAAAACCTTTCCCTAAGGGCATGACCACATTGAGTTTGTCTCCTACTTCCATAGCTCCTAAGTTACGGGTTCCGTCTCCTATTTCATGAATCAGGAACCAAACCTCATTTTTCTCTTCATCCACGTAATTGATAGAAATAGGACGCCGTAAAAAGGTCGTTTCCGAGCCCTCAACCTTCAACTCGGCAAATTGACCGGGACACATTTCCGGCAGAGGTTGCTCGTGCGTAAGCTTCAACAACGCATATCCTGCCCGTAAATGCTCATTAGCCGTCAGCGTCAAATCCAAAATATATTTTTTCATCTTATAAAATAGGTATATTCCAAATGGTACATCAAACTCCTGCAAAGATAGTGAAAGGTGAGTGCAGAGACAAATGAAAACGAAGTTTTCTCATTCGGTCATGCCGAACCGAATCCCATCTTCACGGCAGCAAAGATAGGCAAGATGAATGCTGAAGCAGATGAAAAAACAAGGATAGAAATATGTATTTTATCCTAAAAGCAGAAGCCGTAGCAAAGAAATAGCTATAAGATTGTCCTGATTCTTCTTTTCAATCAACTAAAAACTTCAAAAGTTCCATCATCAAAGAAAATTCTTATCTCCGTAATCTTACGCTGGGGTTTGTCTACATACTTTACCACCTCGCGCACCACGGGAATTTGCCGGTTCTGGTCATCCACGTCTTTAATGTCTTCCATTCGTGCCCATGTGGCATAATGTCCGGGATCCGAAATGTCGAAAAGCGTAGGCTCCCCACTTGCATCTATGGAAGCTTTCTCCGCACCGCTTTTAATCGTACTTTCCCCTCCGTCGACACCATCTTTAGTTTCATCCGAAACAGTTGCATACATGTCACCTTCTCCAAACATCAACCAATTTATATTGATATCCGGAAAACGGCGGTGAATCGCACTCACATGATTGTTCGTTGGGTTGGTTTTACCATTGAAGATATTTGACAGGGATGCGGGAGACACCTCAATAGCTTTGGCAAACTCTTGTTGGGTCATGTTTTCCCTTCTCATGATTTGCAATATTCGTTCTTTCATCATTTTTTCTATTGCCCTTTGTTTTCCTCTCTCTACAAAGGAGTTTTTTACGTTTACAAAGGTAAAAACAAAAAATGGAACGCACAATAAACATAAACCACAAAATTAAATTCACCTCTATAAATATTCAGGAATATGTATTTTTATGTTTGTAAACAAGAAGGACTCGGGGTTTATATTCATAAACATAAATAGATTTATATTCTTATATCTAATTTATATGGTTTATTCAACGAATTTAGCTAAAAAACTGGCTTCCGCGCATTTATTCTTCATCATACATTCACACTTTGCCGTTTTGCATATTATTATTGCAAAAATATGAAGTACCCCATAAGAAAATATGATGATAAACTAATACAAATATATGGTTTTCAATAAAATAACATAGTTAACATTGCAAGGAATAAATATTCATTCATAAAACAAAATCGAATGTATCGGAAAAGTAAATTCAGCTGTTTACAAAGCGACAATCATGGTTTACATTCTTAAACCTTATGAATTTATTTCAAAACATAAATATCATTTGTTTCATATATAAACTGTAATCCAAAACATAAATGCAAAATAAACATAATGTAAATCACCGGAAAATGAAAAAAGGCTCTTTTTTTCAATACTAAAAAATTCCGACCCGATGGCAAGGACGGGCCGGAATTTTAAAATCTCAGGAAGCAAAAAACGAGCTAACCTCCTATAATCAAATACTATAACTTACTTTTTAACAGTTTCGACAAGGCTTCAAATAAATTAAAAACAGCCGTTTTAATGCAAAATGAAGTAGGCTAATTCCTTCAAAAGATCGCCGGGAGTGGCGATTGTATTACCCAAACCTTTCGATTTAGCGTCCGTTTCACGTAGTTTCCCAATTATCTGCATCACTTTCACACCCGAATACTTTTGCATGGCAGGAAGTATGTTCCGAGCCACTTGCCAACGCGGTTGCTCTATCCAATCGGCAATCGCCTCCTCCGTACGTTGCGGTGCATAGTAAGCCACCATCAAATTGCTGAAAAAACCGAACATGACGGAAAGCGTAAACTGCAAAGAAAAATTCTTAGGGTTATCGTTAAAATATTTCACGATACGATTTACTTTAAGTACGTCCTTGGCTACCAACGCAGATACCAATTCAAAGTTGTTAAAATCCTTGCTTATGCCGACATGTTGCTCCACAAAGGCAGCACCGATACGCGTCTCCCCTGCCGGCAAAGCCAACATCAGTTTGTCCAACTCGCCCGAAAGGCGCGACAGGTCACTTCCCACAGACTCACAGACCATCATCACGGCATTCTGTTCCATCGTCACCCCCTTACGGCGCAAGTAGGTCGTGACAAATCCTGGGAGTTGGCTATCATACAATTTTTTGGACTCAAACAAGACCCCAACCTTCTGTATATCCGCCGCCAACTTTTTCCTTTTATCCAAAACGCCATGTTTATGGCAAAAAATCAGCACCGTAGAGGGCTGCGGATGCTCCAGGTAAAAGGAAAGACGCTCTTTTCCGGGCAAGCTCTGTGCTTCGCGCACCAAAACCACCTGCCGTTCCGCCATCATCGGAAAACGCTTGGCCGCATTGATTACCTCGTCTACCGTCACATCCGTACCATAACATACCGTGAGATTAAAATCCTTCTCTTCCTCCTTTAACGCCGTGCCTACGATAAACTCGCTCACCTTGTCTATATAATAAGCCTCCTCGCCCATCAAATAATAAACGGGCGCGAAATTGCCCGCCCTTACGGAACGTACGATTTCATCATACGTCACCCCTTCTTTCTTCACTGCCATCTGCTTTTCTCTTTTGGATTACCAATCATATTTCAGGTGTTTCACAGTTTTCCGTTCACCTATTATCAGTTTCAACGCCTCTATTCCTATCGTGACATGCTCCGGCGCAAAGTTATGCGTCACTTCCCGGTCGCTCTCTGCCGTTTTTACCCCTTCGGGCATCATCGGATTGTCCGATACGAGCAGCAAAGCCCCGGTCGGGATGTGGTTGGCGAAACCGCACGTGAACAGCGTAGCCGTCTCCATATCCACGGCCATGGCACGGGTGTCTTTCAGATACGCCTTGAACTTTTCATCATGCTCCCATATCCTACGGTTCGTAGTGTACACCGTGCCCGTCCAATAATCGCGATGGGCATCCCGTATGGCAGTCGACACCGCACGTTGGAGCATGAAAGCCGGCAACGCAGGCACCTCGGGCGGATAATAATCGTTCGATGTCCCCTCTCCGCGGATTCCCGCCAAAGGAAGAATCAAGTCTCCCAGTTTCGTTTTAGAAGAGATTCCCCCGCATTTGCCCAAGAACAGGCAGGCTTTCGGCTCTATGGCACTCAGCAAATCCATAATGATGGCCGCATTCGGGCTTCCCATCCCAAAGTTGATGATGGTGATATTCTCCGCCGTGGCCATCCGCATGTTCGCCCCGTAACCGGGCTGAGGAAGCTTAAACTGTTCACAGAATATATCTACGTAATTATTGAAATTGGTCAGCAAGACATATTCCCCGAAGTCGGACAAGGGGTGTTGTGTATAGCGTGGCAACCAATTTTCCACGATTTCCGCTTTCGTTTTCATTGTTTTTGCGTATTTTTGTTCTGGCTTTACCCCACAAAAGACAGAGGGGTATTCCTTGCAAAGTTAGCAAATGATTACGTTAAACCTTCCACAATATCCCATAAAAGTGACAAAGCGGGACGGCCGGACGGTCGTCTTCGATGAATTGCGCCGCAAATATGTAGCTCTCACCCCGGAAGAATGGGTCAGGCAACATTTCGTGCATTACCTCGTCGCCCACAAACATTACCCGCCGGGCTTGGTGGCCAATGAAATCTCACTCACATTGAACGGCACGGCCAAGCGTTGCGACACGGTGGTCTACGACCGGCAAGCCCGTCCGCGCGTCATTGTGGAATACAAAGCCCCGCACATCGAAATCACCCAAAAGGTATTTGCCCAGGTTTCGCGTTACAATATGGTGTTGCGCGTAGACTATCTCATCGTCTCCAACGGCCTGCAACATTATTGTTGCAGGATGGATTACGACACGAACTCCTGCAAGTTCCTGCCGGACATACCTGAATATGGGGAGATTTTATAAGGGCTTTCCCTCACGATAGGAAACATAAAAAATTTCCTCCCACCTTGTTTGCTTCTTTGGATGGCAAAACAAGGAAGAAGGAATTCATTGCGGCACAATCACCAAAATGCGCCCGAGGTTTACAAAGTGGATTGTGAAAAGTCCAGTTCGTATATGACCTTGCCGGACTTGTCGCGGCTGAACTTGCCTACGGCTATAAGTTCAGGAAAATCCTTCGTCCAAAACGGGACTTCCACTTGTCTGCCTTCCGGCACATCCAATGTAGCCAGAAGCTTTTCGGCTTCCTCGCGGCACAACGATTCCAACGTCTCCATGCTATCCGTTACCTTGCCGCAATGGACAGTCATTTCCTTTTCCAAATTCATTTCTTCCATAAAAACCTCTTTTTAAATCGGTTATTATAAATCTTCACCATCTGCATGGTTGTATTCATTATCATAGAATATCACAATACGGTATTCCACCCCTTCTCCATCAATCATAAACCAAACCATTTTTTTTGACCAATAGTTCTCCCCCAGATACCCAACAAACACATCAGTCAGGTCATCTAAGCTTTTGGCAGACAAACTATCCAAATCCTTTTCGTGAAGCCCTGTCGCAGACAACATTTCTTGCCTCTCTTCCTCAGACAACGTACTGATTGTTTTGGGCGACTGAAAATAGGCCGACTCATACCTTTTATTATTCACTAACATCTCATAACCTATATTCTCTTCTTCGGACAATAGCGGATTATCATTTAAAGAACAATATTTCTCATTCTTGGCGAATTGTCGACACAAATCGTTATAACGGATTTTTATATTTGTTTCATCCATGGTCCACTTGTCCCTTACCGCAACACGCCACACCTTATTATTATTGGTAGCAATAAGCAAGACAACCTCACGGCCATTAAACTCCCCTTCCAACCAATCATAAGTGCTATTATACTTAAATCCTTTGGCCTTCAACTTTTGTACCATTTCCGTTTTCGTCCCGTCCACAGGAATACCGAGAAACTGCGTCACGTCCTTCTGTGCGAAAGCGTACACGCCCAACATCAAAAACATCAAGAAAGAAAAATACCTCATTTTCATGATTTCCACATTTTAACCCTCCGCCCGACTCCCCTGACGGAATCCATAAAAAGCCTGATTGTGTGCATATACGAAAAAAGCGTGGGAGCCTGTACCTGTTGCCCGTTCCGCTACTCAAGGCTCTCGCATTGCCCATCACTGTCCGAACGAGCAACGCAGAAGCCCACGCCGATATGTTTATATATACGTCCCCTCTATCCATGCAAAACACATATGGATACAATCGGGGCTGATATAAAACACCCACAGGGCATCTACCGTTGCTTTGTCTTCGACAGTGATTAGAACTTGCGAGATTCTGAGTAGCCAAAGAATCAAAGCGTCAAGTAAACGCCTTCTTTATATATGCCATCCCATGCCATCCCACCTCCGACGAGGCTTCCGCATGGGCACGTATGGAAAATATACGGAAAATAATCCAACAATTCGGGATTTTCTTCTACAAAAATTCAGCTTTACGTATAAAGCACTATATTACAACTATTTATAAATAATAAAAGAACACAAAATCATTCTCCGCAAAACGGAAAATCAATCTCAGGCAAACGATTTTTCATTCTCCTGAGATTGATTTTTTATTCTGCGGAGAGTAAATTTACATGCTTCCGAGGCTTGGATTCCGGACGGAAAAACACGGTTTTTATTTTACAATCAGAGAAATCCTCCTTATCCGGGCTGCGGGAAGAGCGACACGGGACATCCCTTACAAAAAGACTGAAAACGGCATGAGGATGTGGAAAAACGAAAAGGAGAATGCCCAATAGGGAAAAACGCGCCTGCGACACGGTTGTCGCAGGCGCGTTTGCAAATCTTTCCCGAATACCCCAAAAAGCGGTATGCTTACTCCTCTGCCGCAGCGGCAGCCCGACGGCGACGCTTCGGCTTTTCTTCCACCGCCTTGTTTTCGATTTCCACTCCGGCCAATTCCGGGTCTATCATGATACGGCCGCAGTATTCGCATACGATAATCTTCTTGCGCATACGAATATCCAACTGGCGTTGGGGGGGGATTTTATTGAAACAGCCACCGCAAGCATCGCGCTGCACGTAAACGATACCCAATCCGTTGCGGCTGTTCTTACGGATACGCTTGAATGCCAACAACAAACGGGGTTCTATGGTAGCCTCCAATTCTTTGGCTCTTTCGCGCAACTTCTCTTCCTCCGACCGTGTTTCGGAAATAATGTCGTCCAACTCTGACTTTTTCACATCCAAATCCGCACGCCGGTCGTCCATCAGCTCCGTGCAATGGGCGATTTCCCCGTTCTTGTGTTCAATGGCATCGCAAGCCTCGCGGATACGCTTCTCATTCAGCTCCACGTCCAAGGTTTGATATTCTATTTCCTTGGTCAAGGAGTCATATTCACGATTGTTGCGCACGTTATCCAACTGCTGCGTGTACTTTTCGATAGCCGCCTTGCAAGTTTCTATATTGGCTTTGCGTGCCGCAATGTCCGCATTCAGATCCCCTATCTCTCCATGTATTTTTTCAATACGGGTAGACAAGCCTTCAATCTCGTCCTCCAAGTCCTGTACTTCCAACGGTAGCTCTCCGCGCAACGTCTTGATTTTGTCGATTTCGGAAAGCATGGTCTGCAACTGGTACAGGTTTTTCAACTTTTCTTCAATCGACAGGTCCGTCGCATCTTTCTTCATGTCTTTTGCCATAATGCTTATTACAAATATTTTATGGGATTCGTGTCCACCGCCGTCATGTAAAGCGGCAGTTCGGGACAAATCTCACCTATGATGGAATAAAAAATTTCTTTCGTATATTGCTCGCTCTGGTAATGCCCCATGACGGCAATCTGCAACTCCTGATCGTGGCCGAAGTACTGATGGTAGTGCATCTCCCCTGTCAGGAAAGCATCGGCTTTCTGATTGAGCGCCTCTTCAAGCATGAAATCGCCCGCCCCTCCGCAAAGCACGACTTTGCGCACCGGACGCTGCAACAGTTCATTGTGCATCAGGCACTCGATATGGAATACGGACTTGATGCGTTGGAGGAATTTCAGGGAATCCTCCGGTTGGGGCAAGACGCCGATGACCCCGCTCCCCGCCATGACGGTGTACTCATGCCCGCCGTCCTTCACCTTCACGGGATGTGGCTGAAGGAGCCTCACCTGTTCCAGTTCCAACTTCTCGGCGATTTTGAAGTTCACGCCATCCTCGGCATTGTCCAAGTTCGTATGCGCCGAATATATCGTCACGTCGTTTTGGATGGCCTTCCGTACGCACCGTTCCACGTAGTTGCGGTCGGACACAGTCTTCAGCCCGTGGAACAACAACGGATGGTGGGACACAACGAGATTGCAACCCAAAGAAACGGCTTCGTCTATTACCTCCTCGGTCACGTCAAGACACAATAAAGCCCCTGATGCTTCCACCTCTGTCAATCCTACTTGCAGACCGGCATTGTCATAGCTCTCCTGCAAGGGCAAAGGCGCGAATCTTTCAAGGGCAAAAACTACTTCCTTAATTTTCACGTCATAGAAAATTTCTGCAAAGATAGGGATAAGACGGGAGGTTTCCAAGGAAACCTAGCGGATTTTATCATTTATTTAATATTCCGGCCTTTCCTGAATATCGGCTTCAGCCGCCCGAACTCATCGAACGTACGGCGCACGGAAAGCGAAATCGTAATGACCAACGAAAGCATGGAAGCCACGACCGTGATAACGCTTATCATCAACTGGTATTTGATGGCTACTTCGGGCATCGAACCGCCGAGTATCTGGCCTATCATCGTCCCCGGGAAAGACACGATGCCCAACACGGCCATGTTGGCGATGCACGGGGAAAAGGATTTGATGACGGCCGAACGGAGGAAAGGCAACGTGGCCTCGAAGCGGGTCGCCCCGTTGCCCAACAGGTAATAATACATATTCTGTTCGCGCTGCAGCTCGCTGTAATAGACATTCACAGCCATGATATTCACCGTCAGCATATTGCCGAACAGCACACCGGCCACAGGAATGAAGAAGCGTGCGGCAAACACATCTGCGGCACGCACTACGAAGGCTAAGAAATACAACGACACCAACAAGGCCGTAACCAGAAAGCCTGTGAAAACCGGCAGAAGCAGCACCTCGCGACGCAAGGCCGTGCGGCTGACAGCCGTATGGGAAGCGATGATGGCCATGACCGCCATCCACAACACGTTGACCCATTCGTTGTCCCATTGGAACAATAAACGCAAGTACACCCCGATAAGCAACAACTGCACGGTCATCCTCACCGTCCCCAACAAAGCCGACGAAAGCAGCCCCGTGCGGAAACGCCACAAAAAATAAAAAGGCACCAACATCAGCAACATGCCGACGGCCAATCCTGTATAAGTCAAATCCTCCGTTCCCATCACAGCCCGTTCAAAGTTTTACCACCTGGTCGCAGGCTTCCAGAAAAGCCCGGTTATGCGACACGCTCAATACGGCCGTTCCTCCGGCCGTCAGACGGCGGAAAAGAGCCGACACCCTCCCCACGCTGTCCTCGTCGAGCGCGGAAGTCGGCTCATCGGCCAACAAAAGGCGTTTGTCCAACATGGCGGCCATGGACAGAATGATACGTTGCCGCTGTCCGCCAGACAACTGGACCACCTTACGATGGAACAAGTCCCGCTCCAGTCCCAATAACTTCCAAAAACGTAACAGCTTTTCTTCCGAAAAATCCTTGTCCCGGTTCGCTTTCAGGTGAAAAGGAAGGTGCAACATTTCTTCTACCGACTCAGCCGGAAGGAACAGTTCCTGAGGCACATAGGCCGTGCGTTTCCGGATACGCTCCACCGTACGCTCTGTCAACTCCTCCCCGCCGACAGACACCCGCCCTGACTCCAACGGCAGGAACCCCAACGCCGCACGCAGCAGCGAAGTCTTGCCGCAACCGGACTCACCGGTCACGCAAACCCACTTGCCTGCCCGTACCTCCAGACTGAAATCCCGGAAGAGCAAACGCCCCCCAAGCCGCAACGTAGCCGATTCTATTTTCAACATCTCGTCCATTCCATGCACAAAGTTAATAAAAATAAAGCCATTATTTCCGGAAGATTCGTATCTTTGTCCCGTAAATTTACACGAATTACAGGATTTATCTATGGGATTGCAATACAAAGTCCGTAGCAACAGCACAATGGAACGTTGGTACGAAATACGTTTTGACGAAGTAAACGGCCCGGAAGAGACGGAAATCCGGGGCACTTTCCTGCCTCCGGAATGGTTTCCGCAAAGCGGCGTACAGCTCACATGGCCGCATGCCGGAACGGATTGGTGCTACATGTTGGAAGAGGTGACCGCCTGTTACGTGCGGATGGCCTACGAAATCGCCTCGCGCGAACCTTTATTAATAGTGACACCCGAACGCCCCCAAGTAGAGGCTCTCCTGAAAGAGAAACTTCCAGCACAGGCTTTCGCGCAAATACGTTGGGCCAATTGCCCTACCGATGACACGTGGGCGCGAGACCATGGGTTCATTACCTTGGTAGGCGAGACCGGACCGCAGCTTCTGGATTTCTGTTTCAACGGATGGGGAAAGAAGTTTGCCGCCGACCAGGACAACCGCATCAACGGGAAGCTGATGGAACAAGGCGTATTCAATGGAACGTACACGGACCATCTGGACTTCGTACTCGAAGGCGGTTCCATCGAAAGCGACGGCCACGGCACGCTCCTGACCACTTCGGAATGCCTGCTCTCGGCCAACCGTAACGACCGTCTGAACCGCGCCGACATCGAAGAACGGCTCAAAGCGTTCCTGCACGTCGAGAGAATCCTATGGCTCGACCACGGCTACTTGTCCGGCGATGACACGGACAGCCATATAGATACTTTAGCCCGTTTCTGCCCCGACCAGACCATCGCTTACGTGAAATGCGAAGACCGTAAGGACGAACACTACGAGGCACTCGCACGCATGGAAGAACAGCTTCGCACGTTCCGCACGCTTCAGGGCACCCCCTACCGGCTCGTCGCCCTACCCATGCCGGAAGCCATCTTCGACGAAGACGGGCAACGACTTCCGGCCACATACGCCAATTTCCTGGTGGTCAACGGAGCCGTACTGATGCCGACTTACCATCAGCCCGCCTTGGACGAACAAGCCCGGAAAGCCTTGCAAAAAGCCTTTCCTCAGCATGAAGTGGTCGGTATCGACTGCCGCCCGCTCATCCGGCAGCACGGTTCGCTGCATTGCTGCACGATGCAATTTCCCGTACCCGTACTCAAATAAAAGAACACCCTCATGAAAAAGATAAAAGTAGGACTGGTGCAACAGTCCAATACCGCAGACACCAAAGCCAACCTTTACAAGTTGGCACAAAACATAGAAGACGTATGCAAGCGCGGCGCACAGCTCGTCGTTCTTCAGGAGTTACACAACTCGCTTTATTTCTGCCAGACGGAAGATACGCGGAATTTCGATTTGGCCGAGCCGGTTCCCGGCCCGTCCACAGGATTCTTCGGCGAATTGGCCCGGCAATTCGGTATCGTGCTGGTCACGTCCTTATTCGAACGGCGCTCAGCCGGCCTGTACCATAACACGGCGGTGGTGTTCGACACCGACGGTTCCATCACAGGAACCTACCGCAAGATGCACATCCCCGACGATCCGGCTTATTACGAGAAATTTTATTTCACCCCGGGCGACTTAGGTTTCCACCCGATATCGACATCGTTGTGCAAGTTAGGCGTGCAAGTGTGTTGGGACCAGTGGTATCCCGAAGGTGCGCGTCTCATGGCACTGCAAGGCGCAGAACTCCTGATCTACCCTACGGCCATCGGATACGAAAGCAGCGATGCCCCCGAAGAGCAGGAACGCCAACGCGAGGCCTGGACCACGGTACAACGGGGCCATGCCGTTGCCAACGGCCTGCCGGTCATCGCGGTGAACCGTGTGGGACTTGAGCCGGACCCATCCGGGCAAACCCGTGGCATACAGTTCTGGGGAAGCAGTTTCGTAGTCGGCCCGCAGGGCGAGATGTTGGCACGTGCCAGTCGCGACGCGGAAGAAAACATGGTGGTGGAAATTGATTTGGAACGCTCGGAAAACGTGCGCCGCTGGTGGCCTTTCCTGCGCGACCGCCGCATCGAAGAGTTCGCTCCGCTCACCCGCCGTTTTATTGATTAAACATTTAAATAACCCATAATACAAAAAGGTATATGTCATCCTCACTTAGATTTAAAGTTGTAGGCGAAGCTTTTAAGAAGAAAGCCGTAGAAGTTCCGGCCCCGGCCGAAAGACCGTCCGAATTCTTCGGCAAATATGTATTCACCCGCCAGAAGATGTTCAAATATCTCCCGGCCGACGTATATAAAAAGATGTGCGACGTGATAGACAACGGTGCGTCGCTCGACCTGCAAACGGCCGATGTCGTGGCTGCCGGCATGAAGAAATGGGCCATGGAGTTGGGTGTGACCCACTGTACACACTGGTTCCAACCGCTCACCGAAGGCACGGCCGAAAAACATGATGCTTTTGTGGAACACGACGGCAAAGACGGCATGGTGGAAGAATTTTCCGGCAAGCAGCTCATCCAACAGGAAACCGATGCCTCTTCGTTCCCCAACGGGGGAATCCGCTCCACGTTCGAAGCGCGCGGCTATTCTGCCTGGGACACCGCTTCGCCTGTCTTCGTCCTCGGCGATACCCTGATGATTCCCACTATTTTCATTTCTTATACCGGCGAGGCGCTCGACTACAAGGCACCCCTGAAAAAGGCCATCCATGCCGTAGACAAAGCGGCCACCGACGTATGCCGCTACTTCTATCCGGACGTGAAAAAAGTCATTTCCAATTTGGGTTGGGAACAGGAATATTTCTTGGTGGACGAAGGACTTTACGCCACCCGACCCGACTTACTCATGACCGGGCGCACGCTGATGGGGCACGAATCGGCCAAAAACCAACAAATGGATGACCATTACTTCGGTTCTATCCCCGAACGGGTGGCCGAATTCATGAAAGACCTGGAAATACAGGCATTGGAACTGGGCATCCCTTGCAAGACACGCCACAATGAAGTGGCTCCAAACCAATTCGAATTGGCCCCCATCTATGAAGAGACCAACCTGGCAGTGGACCACAACATGCTACTCATGTCACTGATGAAGAAAATAGCCCGTAAACATGGATTCCGCTGTTTGCTCCACGAAAAGCCGTTCGCCGGTATCAACGGGTCAGGCAAACACAACAACTGGTCACTGGCCACCGATACCGGAATCCTGCTGCACGGGCCGGGCAAAACGCCGACCGACAATCTGCGTTTCGTCACCTTTATCGTGGAAACGCTCATGGCAGTCTATCGCCATAACGGGTTGCTCAAAGCCTCCATCATGAGTGCCACCAACGCCCACCGCCTGGGAGGGCATGAGGCTCCGCCGACCATCATTTCCTCGTTCCTCGGCCAACAACTGAGCGACATACTCGAACATTTGGAACATTCTACGGACGACGAACTGATAGACGTGGCCAGCAAACACGGCATGAAGCTCGACATCCCGCAAATTCCGGAACTGCTGTTCGACAACACCGACCGCAACCGTACGTCTCCCTTCGCTTTCACAGGCAACCGGTTCGAGTTCCGTGCCATCGGTTCACAAGCCAACTGTGCCGCTGCCATGATAGCCCTGAACGCGGCTATGGCCGAAGCCCTTATCGATTTCAAGACGCGGGTGGACGCTTTGATAGCAAACGGCGTAGACAAGACCAAAGCCATCCTGCAAGTGGTACGCGAGGACATCAAGACGTGCAAGCCCATCCATTTCGACGGTAACGGCTATTCCGAAAAATGGCAGGAAGAAGCCCGACGCCGGGGATTGGACACGGAACGCAGTTGCCCGCTTATCTTCGACCGCTATCTGGACGAAAGCAGCGTGAAGATGTTCGAGACGACCCATGTGTTCACACGCAATGAAATCGAGGCACGCAACGAAATCAAATGGGAAACCTATACCAAAAAGGTACAAGTGGAAGCACGCATCTTCGGCGACATGTGCATGAATCACATCATTCCCGTGGCCACACGCTACCAAAGTGCCTTGATAGACAACGTGCACAAAGTACAAGAGGTTTTCCCTGCCGAGACCGCAGCCCGGCTGAATGCCAAGAACTTGGAACTGATAGAAAAGATTTCGGAACACACGAGCTTCATCGCAGAAAACGCAGACCGGTTGGTGGAAAACCGGAAGGTGGCCAACCGCATTGAAAACGTACGTGAGAAAGCCATTGCCTACCACGACACAGTGGCTCCCATGTTGGAAAGCATACGCTACCACGTGGACAAACTCGAACTCATCGTGGACGACGAGATGTGGCCGCTTCCGAAATACCGCGAACTGTTGTTCATCCGATAACCATACGACATGGAGTATTCCTTTCCTGACCATCCGGATCCGGCAAGAATACTCCTTGTTTATTTATAAACCTCAACCCTACACCCAATGAAAAGCTCTTTGTTTAAAATTACCGCAGGACTCTATCTGCTCCTACTCACAGCCTGTTTCGGCGACCGCGACGGCAAGTACCCCGTCTTCCCGGAACTGCCGACACAAAAAGCGCGCCAAGGATTCAAATGGGAAATCGTATCCGGTGCGGGACTGCAATTCTGGGCACAACGCGACAGCCAGACTTGTGTCGTCACGGACGGACTGCTCGAAGGGGCAGTCGTCAAACATACAGGCCGCTCCCGCTCCGACGGCCGTCCCGTCATCAAAATCTTCCATATCGAAGACGGCGACATCGACGACGTACTGGACCAGTTGGAAAAAAGCCCGGGATGGAACAGCGAAGAAACCTGCAAGTTCAAGGAAGTGGATTGTGACCGCAAGGGAGTGACCCGCTACATCCTCCTGCCCACCGGCGACTATGCCGACCGGTTCGAAACCGCCATAGAAGCGAAAGAGGCCATCCCCTCCACTTGTAACGGTTGGGGCACGGGCAACAGCGGACGGAGGTATTTTGAAATCCACGACAGCCACCCGGACAAAGCCATCTTCGTGGAAATAGGACAAGAGCAGCCTCTCTTCGATCCGGAAAGTATCGTCCTCACGGATATTCCCCTACAAACAGTCCGGGGAGAATTGGTCATAGGACACGAAGTACGCACTTTCACCTCTTGCGGTGACACAATGGTGTATTGGATCAAGGACTTGACCGAGAAACTCCTGCCCACTTACGACAACGCCACCCAAGGAACCCGGAACGGCTACCCGGCCTATGCCGAACTGCAAATCCGGAATATGGGAAAAAGCCATGAGGGTTTTGCCGCCGGATACGCCGGTGTGTACGAAGTGACGGAGGTCAGGGAAGTCAAGACCGTGGCACTCACGGCAGGAAAGAATTACGATAGCCGGAAAATTTCGGTGGACAGTCTGAACACTCTTGTCACGTCGGCTTCCCTCGACATCATCTATACCCCCACTCCCGGCGAAAAAGACATAGAACTCAATGCGCCGGAGAACGTATTGCCATTTCTGGAAGTCTACGTCAACAAGAATGGAACGCTCTTTGTCAACATGAAACATTTCGCCGACATCTCTTCGGATACCCCGTTCAGCATCGAACTGAAAGCTCCTCCCATGGACACGTTCCACAATAAAGGAACCGGTACACTTATCCTGAAAGACGGGGCATATAGTGACGGTGACGTACACATCACAGCCAATGGTCCGGTAATATGCGGCCCCATCACTTGCAGGGATTTATACATTTCCGCCACGTCCGACAAGAGTTTCCATGCCGACCAACAATTCACCTGCCGCGACGTGATGCTGCATGCAAAAGCAAATGCCTCCATCGACCTGACCGGCGGCATCACTTGCCGCCTCCTGCATGCGCAAGCCGAAGGGGGAAGCAGCATCAACGCCAAGGAGATCACGGCTACCGACGTTGCGGCACAATCCTCTTCCTCCGGAACCGTCATCCTCACGGGCAGCTGCACAAAGGCCGCACTGGCCAATGCGTCGCACGGAAGCATCGAAGCCGAAGGGCTACAAGCCATGGATGCCACAGCCTCTGTGACAGGCGAAGGGACGGTCAGTTGCCATGCCACTCGCAAGATAGAGGGGGAAGTGAACGGCACGGGCAGCATATCCTACAAGGGACGTCCGCGCATCATTTGCAAGACACCTTCGGGAAGAGACCACATTAATCCTATAAAATAAAAAGTATGAAAAAACAAATTTTTCTTCTTCTCGTCTCAGCCATTGCCTACTGTAGCTGCACAAAGAGCCCTGCCCAATCCCTTTGTGACGGGGAAACCGGGGCAAGTCCCAAAGACATACAGACACAAAAAGTGACCGTCGGCGACTTCAACGCCATATCAGCCACGTCGTCTGTCGATGTGGTTTATATCCCATCTGACGATGAAACGTCCGTGGAAATCCGTGCGAGCAAGGCCGTCCTGCCTTACATCAGTGTGCAAGTGGATGCCCACGGGACATTGGTCGTAGGCATGAAAAAGCCCAAAGACCCCACAAAAACCAAAGGGATAAAGGAAGTGCATGTCAAGGCATGCCCGGTCGGTAGCTTGTCTGCCTCCAGTTCCGGGGACATTCTCGTAAAGGACGGCCTGCACGTAAAGGGTACCCTCCGTCTCACGGCAGGCAGCAGCGGCGACATCTCGTGCCAGGACATCAGCTGCAAAGACCTGCACGCCACATCCAACAGCAGCGGTGACATATCAGGCAAGTCCGTTTCCTGCGGCCTCCTCACTGCGGCCTCCAACAGCAGCGGCGACATCTATTTCGGTGGTTCAAAATGCCAACAGGCCGACTTGCAATGCAACAGTAGCGGGGATTTGCACATCAAAGGGTTGGAGTGCACGCATTTGATAGCCACAGCCACCTCCAGCGGAGACCTTCGTCTGCAGGGTAAATGTGAACAAGCCAAATATACAGCCTCGAGCAGCGGTGACATCGATGCCGGCAATATGGAAGCCCGGCATGTGGATGCCAACGCCTCTTCGGCAGGAGACATTTCGTGCCATGCCACGGAATCGTTGGATGCCCACACAAGCGGCGGAGGGAGCATCGCCTATTCGGGGAATCCCGTGCAAGTATCCGCTTCAGGCAAAAACATACAAAAGCGTTAACCTCCTCCCCCAAAGGGCAAAGGGACTGTTACCGGCCAATCCCGGGACAGTCCCTTTGCTGTTTTCCATACAAGCCGACAAGAGCTTTATCCAACCGTCCGCTTATGCCACACGGCCTTGAACCGCAACCATCCGCGCGGCCCGACTACAATCAGCGTCACAGCAAAAAGAATCAGCAAGATGCCGACCACATTACCGCCCGTAAGCCTCTCGTGGAACACCATGACACCTACGAACAATGCCGTAAGCGGCTCCAACGCCCCGAGAATGGCAGCCGGAGTGGCACCGATGTTCCGGATGGCTTTCGCGATGGTCACCATGGATATCAGGGACGGGAACAAAGCCAATCCCAACGCGTTCATCCATTGCGTTCCTCCCGTAAGCCATTGCAAATCCATCCCTCCGCGCAGACGGACGATATAGACCAACGAACCGAACAAAATGGCATAAAACGTGAGTTTCAATCCCGGCATCTCTTTTAAGGAAGACCGGTTCACGCCTACGATATACAGCGCGTAGGTCAACGAGGACATCAGCACCAGACACACGCCCGTCATGCTCAGCGTGGCACCGCCTTCGCCTTTATAAAGCATGGAAATACCTACAAAAGCCGTGGCAATGGATGCTATTTTCACCACGCTCAGCTTTTCCTTGAAGAATACCGCCATAATCACAGCCACAAGCACGGGATACATGAACAGGATGGTAGAGGCGATGCCCGCATCCATATAGTTGAAGCTTTGGAAAAGAAACAGCGAGGAGAAGGAGAACAGCAATCCCATGACCGCCACCGGAAGGATTTCACTCCGTTTCAGGGCAAACGATTGTCCGCTCATCTTCATCATCACGGCCAGGAACAGCAAGGCAAACACATAACGATAGAACAACACGGAATCCACCCTGATGCCCGAAGCATAAAGCGGAAGGGCAAACAACGGATTCAGCCCGTAGCTTACCGATGCTATGACACCGTAAGCATAGCCTTTCACCTTTTTATTATCCATGATTCCAGTACTAATATTGGTTCCAACTGCTCATTTCCTCCAACGACTTGCGCGCTTTCTTGCGGGTCTCCCCCGCCGGATAGCCCAGCGAGATGAGCAGAGGTACGCGCTTTCCTTTGATGCCAAGCAGCTTTTTCACTTTCTTTTCGTCGAACCAACCCATGATGCAAGTCCCTAAGCCAAGTTCGGCCGCTTGCAAACAAAAATGCTCCACTGCGATACCCACGTCGAGCAAAGAGTATTCCTTGTCTTTGATGACACTACCAATACGAGCCGTCAAGTTCATTTTCTCCAACACCACAGCTACGATGACGGGCACCTCACGGGCAAATCCGTTCATCCCCATCCCCGCAGCCGCCGCTCCCATTTGCGGCAACAACGCCGCATCGTCCACGACAACAAATTTCCACGGTTGTGAATTACAAGCCGAAGGGGCAAGACGTGCAGCTTCCAGACATTTCATCACCAGTTCACGGCTGACAGGACGCGATTCGTATTTCCGGTCACTTTGCCGTTTCTGTATCAGTTCAGACAAATTCATACTTACATTTTTTATTTACGCTGCAAAATTAGATATTTTACGGGAAATACGTTTTCCCCTCATCTGTTTTTAACAGCTTTCTTACACACAAACCGGCATAATTTCCTTTTTTCCCTTGTATCTCATATACCCGATACATATCATCAGCGAAACCAACGTGGACAACGGAGGAGCAAACCCCATGAGAAACAAAGAAGAAGAACTCGCCAGACTAAACGCATACGACAACGGAATGCGAAACAAGAAAGTGGAAATCACGCTGTGTACCATGGGGAACACGGAATTGCCCTGCCCGCTGAAATAGGCATTGATGCAAAACACGAAACTCACCATGATGCAATCTATGCTGTATCCCCGCAGATAGCCGGAAGCCATCTGCATGACTGCCGCGTCTTTCGTGAAGATGCCCGTCAGCGTATCCGGCAAGAACTGGCAATAGACGCACACGGAAACGCCGAAAACCAAGGCCATGGCGATGCCCGAGCGCAAGCAATACCGCATACGCCCCCTCAGCCCGGCACCGTAATTTTGGGCTGTCATGGCCGCCACAGCCGACGCTATGGCCATCGGCGGCAACATGGCAAAGACAATCAGCTTTTCAACGACACCCAAAGCCGCCGAAGCCACCACGCCCATCCCGTTGACAATGACCGTAATCAGCAGGAAAGAGAGGTTGACCAACAAGTCCTGCAAGGCGATGGGTGCCCCGAGCAACACCATTCGCCGGCACAACGCCCTCACCGGACGGATGTCGCGCCGCGTGAACTCGAAATGAAATCCCTTGCGGTACAAGAAGCCGAGTGCGGTCGCGAAACTGGCACCCTGCGCCGTGACCGTGGCCGCAGCAGCCCCGACCGCACGCATGCCGCACGCCCCCACAAGGATGAAATCCAACACGATGTTCAACACACAAGCCAACGCCACGAAATAGAGCGGCGTGCGCGAATCTCCCAACCCGCGCAAAATACCGCACACGACATTATAGCCCATAATAAAAGGAATGCCCATCGAACAAATCCAAAGATAGGCTTCCGTGTCGCGCATGGCCTCAACAGGCGTGTGCATCCAAACGGCTATCTGTCCGTGCAGTGCCACCATAAGGGCGGTCAGTACGGCAGCCACCACGGCAAAGAGCCAGATGCCCGTCCCCACGATGGAAGCCGTCTTACGGTCATCCTTCGCCCCCGTGGCAATGCCTATCAACACCGTTATCCCCGTCGTAAGCCCGAGAATGACGCCCGTCACAGTCTGCATCACCTGACTTCCGATGGCCACGGCGGCCACGCTCGCGGCACCGTCGTACTGCCCCACCACAAACAAGTCGGCTCCCCCATAGAGCGCCTGAAGCACGTTGGCCAATAAAAACGGGACTGCAAAATGTAGCAGAACCTTTGGCACGCTTCCTTGTGTCAAATCCAATTCTTTCATTTCTACGTCTTTTTTATTTTACCACACATAAAATGCCGGATAAGTGATTGGTTTTACCCAGTCATCTTATCCGGCATTTCATTGTTGCCCTCCGATGAGGATTACAAAACATTACGAATATTATTTCGGCTGCAAAGGTAGGACTTATTTTTCATCCGGCCAAAAGAAAAATGCCATTATGGCATTTTTTCGATAAATATGACATCATGCGCATCCCGTTTTCCGAACTCTGCAAACGCGATGTATCGCCTTTCCTTTCGGAAGAAAAGAACAGCCCATTTTATTCTGCCACTACATAAACTTCTATAAAACAATAAAATAAATCAGCACTCCCAAAGCAGGCGTTCCACCTTCAGCACTTCATTTCCACGTGCTCATCTTATCGTTTTTTCACCTTCAAGAGAAACGAAAATCATTTGGCGCAGAACGGAAAATCGTTCGGCTGAGATTGAAAAATCATTTGGCGCAGAAAAATCCGCAGATGAAAGCCAACCTTTTTAGAAGTATACTATATTTACAAACCCACCTTCTTGGTATCTAAAAAGCACCAAACGCCCCGGACATTACGGCCACAACCGAATGCCCGGGGCGCTTCCTTATGATGTACGTTCCGGCCTACTTGAAGAAACGGAACGTTTGCCTACCTTCACCGGTAACAACCTGAAGCAGATAGGTGCCGGAAGCCAGACGCGCCAAAGAGATTCTGCCCGAACGTCCCTCGCGCCGGTATTCCGTGGAAAGCACGCGTCCGGAGGGATCCACGATGCTTAAACCGCATTCGCTGTCCTCGGGCAGACCTTCAATCCACAGGTCGTCGCCGACGCGGCGCACCGACATCTGTCCGGCATTCACTCCCTCTACTCCATCGCCGGAGAAACCTTCCTTACGGAGAGTCAACTCGCCGTACACGGAAGCGTCCTCCAAAGAAGTGGCACGCACCACGATGTCGCCGTTACCCGTTTCGGTCGGGGTCAGGACGCCGTCTTCATCCAAAGTGGCCAGCCCGGCTCCCTGTACCACGCTCCATGCTACGAGCTGGGAGGCATTCTCGGGTTGCACGGATGCCTGCAAGTGCAACCGTCCGGTAAGGGGAGTCAACTGCGTAGTGCCTTCCACGGTAGTCACCGTGACCGACTGCGGCAGGATACCGAAGTCTTTTTTCACGACGGTCACACGGGCCTCGATGTTCGTTCCGTCTACGGTCGTGGCGCATACCACGATGTCGCCGTTCTCCTTTCCTTGGGCCGTCAACACACCGTTTTGAGTCAGCGAAGCCAGTTCGCCACCTTCCGTAATCTGCCAGTTCACCGTACGGATGTCCGCCATGGCCGGCAAGATTTCGGCCTGCAAATGCAACGTGGGCTGCAAAGGTGTCAGCACGAGTTCCTTCTCTATGGCCAGCACGTTCAACTGTTCGGCAGGTACCACCGTCCATGCCCCGTCCGTGCATACCACATTGGAGCGGCCGCTTCCGGACGACCTGCCATCAGATGTCCTCGCCATCGGTTGCCATTCGTCGGAATAAGTCTCGTCATACTCCAAGGCGTAGAAATACGTCCCGTCCCCGGCGTTCAGGTCGGTGTAGGCCGTATGGGCACCCGACACCTCGGCCAACAGTTCCAGACGGTCGGCGGACGTTCCGCGCAAGACGCGGTAACTGTTCACAATGCCACCCTCGTAGGCGTTCCATATCAGGTTGACGGCATCGCCCACTCCCTTGTTCAGCATCAGGTGCGTACCGCTATGCACACGGCTAGCCGGACTTTCCACACCGAACGTCGTGCCCAACTTGATGCAATAGCGGTCGGACGAGACAGAAGGATTGGAGGATGTGTCTACGAACTCTCCCGCCCCGGGAGCCACCTGTGCGATGCAGTCGAACGCATTGTAGCGTCCGCTCTCCTTATATATATTCACGGTGGTGACGAAATCCGGCATGCCGGGCATGTCCCACGTCACTTTGTTCTTGCCGGTAGCCGCATCGATGCCTACCAGACGGATAACGGGCACAGGTACTTCGCCCACGATGCGGATGTGCTTTTCTTCCGATTCCACCACGCCGCACACAGAGTCGCGCACCGACAAGCGGAAGGAATAATCACCGGCATCGGGGAACACCGCCTTGGCTTCCCGGCTCCCCACGCGGAGCAGCATCTCGACACGTTCGTCCGACAGCACGACATCTATGTCCTCGCGGGAAGCCTGTGCAAAGGCTTCGGGAAGCGTGAAGGTAATCTCCGTCCCGGCCAGTCCTTCGGTGGGGAAGTCGAACGAAAGGTCGATGTCGCGCACCATCACGTTCTTGGTGGCTGTTTCGCCATCTGCCGTGCGGACGGTCACGGTTTTCAGCCCCGGCTCGTCCCACGCCACCTCAAACCGTTTCCCTTCCTGACCGAGAAGCGTCCCGCCGTCCCAGTTCCACTCGGCGGTTTGCAAAGCGGCATCGGGCACATTATACGTCAAAGCCACGGCCTTGCGCGGTGCCGTCACCGTAGGTCCGGCGATGAACTGTTCGCTCACCGTAAAGGTATAGGTCTCCGACATGGGCGAATGGGCATCCCACAGGTCTATGGCCTGTACCTGCACCTCGTATTCCTGTCCGGCCTCGAACCGCTCGATGGGAATCATCTTGCGCGTGGCCTTCTGGTAGTATACGCCGGGGATGACCGCCGTCTTGTCGTTTCCGCCGTTCAGCGGCGAGATGATATAGGCCCCCTCGCCTTCTGCCCCTTTCTTCTTTACGCTCACATTATAGCGCATCTGCATGGCCGGGGTCTCCTTGTCGTAGGCGTCATCCCATTCCAATAGTATGCCGAGGCCTTCCTGAGTAGCCCGCACATGGGCAGGAGCTTCGGGGGCGGTGTTCGGGATGCCGGTGCGGAGCAGTTGGCATTCATCGTAATTATAAAAATCCGGTTTACCGTCGTTGTCTATATCTGCCATAGTTATCGGGTAACCCAAATCCATATTATGCAAAACCTCGACCTGCCCAGAACGGTCGCGCTCCATGTAAAGCACGGCATATTCATCCTTTGACACCCCAGACAAGTTGAAGTCATATTGCACTAAAATATCCATACATCCGTTATTGTCGAAGTCAGACACGCGCAGCACGTTCAGGGCATACTTGGTACTTCGGGCATTGGGGAACTTGAACTTGACAGGAGTTTCAAACGTGTAGTCCTTTCGGCCAAAGCAAATGCCAACCACATCCTTTTCCACACCATTATCACCATACTGCATTACCTTGTCCGGCACTCCGTCTCCATCCACGTCCTCATAAGCCGCCAACGTTCCGGTCTCCTCCGGCAAGGCACGGTAAACAAAATTCATACCGCCTTGGTTGATAGCCACAGCCTCACACCGTTCCCAAGCGTTGCCGAAGACCCGGCGTGCGCTCGTAGTATAAAAATCAGGATAACCGTCACGGTTAATATCATAAACCTGATTGGCTTCGTAATCAAAACGGAAATTATACTCATCCCCGGTATTAGGGAATTGGAACTGTTCAAACCGTACGTTATCACCCATATTTACGTAGATGCCCTTTTGGTCATATTCATTCGCGTTGTAATATATTTCATTGAAGCCGTCGTTGTCCAAGTCCGGCAAGACATCGCTTTGCCCGTTTGGACCATCGCAAAGCAAGGAGTTGCTTTCTTGTGCCTCGAACGACTTGTTCCCGTTGTTGAGTATCAGGTTTCCTTTATTGCTCTTTATCACGATGTCGGCATCCCCGTCCATGTCGAAGTCAACGAAAGGAGACAATCCGTCTGCACGGTACGGGATTTCCAAATTGGAGTTGAATATCGTGCCCAATTTCTCATAATGCCCCATGCCGTCATGTACATAAAAGCCGTTTTTGTCTATCAAATCCAACACACCGTCACCATCCATGTCCCAAAAATGGTGGGCTTGGGTATATCCGAAAGCCGCAGCATCGCTATACTGGAAAGTGGCACGCTGCACCGTCACGACCTTTTCCCGCACATCCTCCGTGCCATCCGCCGGATTCGTCACCGTCAGGCGGAGATGCTTCTCGCCGGGCACGTCGAACGTCAGCCATACCTGTGCGCTGTCAGCCGAAGCCTTTATGGCTTTGCCTCCGTCGAAATCCCAAGCGTAATCCAACCCGGCGGCGCGGGAAGCTGCCGTCAGTACCAAAGTGTCTGCCGCTGCCGGTTCATCATCCGACACCGTGAACGCCGCCTGCACGAGGTCGTGCTCGTACGCCACCTCGTCCGACCACACCGAGCCTTTGCCCATCGGGTCCACCGTCTGTATGGCTATATAATACGTGCCGTGCTTCCAACGGCTCACGTCCAATGTGGCATCTAAGTTCGCCCCCATGTTGCCGGGACGGAAATCGCGTCGGCTGCCGTCGGCATTCGCTCCCGAGAAATAAATGTCGTCCATGCCGGGCGCACTGCCGATACGGAGGGCATAGGTCAAATCCACGGTAGAAGTCTCCTTGTCCTTGCCCGGCTTCCAGGCAACCTTCAGTTTGCCGCTCTTGCGGTCGAGGTTTACCGACGGGGCGGACATGCGTTGCGGGGCTTCGTTGGCCGGGATGCCCTGCAAGAGGGGCAAGTCTTTGGTGGCCCAATAACCGCCAGCCGTCTTCGTCGTATCGGCCAGGAGCTCCAAACGCCCGTCATTATCTATATCCGCCACGGTGATGTTCTCGTCCAAACGGCTCACAACCGCTTCTTGCCAATCGGTACCAGGACCGTTGTCCCGTTCATAAAAGAAAGTCGCGTCCACTTGCATCGCAGATGGTTCTTCCACTTTCTTCATGTCGTCCAACCGGAACAAATACAACCCGTGCACGGAAGAACATCTATATTCTAACCGACCTTCATCCTGCACGCCCGCCAAGAGTTCCATGCAACCGTCGTTGTCGAAATCCAGACACTGTCCGAACGCCCACTTCGTCTTAAAGGAATGCTCGTGAATCGTGAACTTCCCCTTGCCGGTGTTTTCGGCAAAAACCAGGAATGAAAAAGTGGAGGACGAAAGGTAATCGAACGTCAGCAGGATGTCCACGTCGCCGTCCTTGTCGAAGTCATAACAATAAATGTTCGTCACGTCCAAGTCCTTCATCAACGTTTGTTCCTCGAAACGGTCGCCACCCAAGTACGTGCGGGTATACACGCGCTTTCCTTCCGTATCATTATAGATGTAATCGGGGATACCATCACCGTTCAAGTCCTTCACCGTCAGCTCGCCCGGCTGCGGGGAAGCCACGAAACGGTTGTCGCCCACGTTATAAAAAATCGTGCGAGGTCCCACCAAATCCATGTAACCGTCACGGTTCACGTCGATGGCCTGCGTGAATTTGTAACTTTCATCTACCGTAGGGCTTCCGCCAATGAACATCCCGTCGCTCAACGACGGCAAGTCGCTGATGTCGAATTTCCCGTTAGCTTCCTCTGCCTTTTGAGCCACCAACGAATCGGCCTGCACGCGCGAAATGGTGTCGATGCGCGTGGCGGTAAACGTCCCGTCAGGATTTTGGTAAAAGATGCTCCAGTCCGTGTTGTTGAACGCGAACAAGTCCGGCAACCCGTCATGGTTCACGTCCAACGGATAAGCGGAGTTGCATCCGTCCATCAGGGTATAAGTACCGTCTGCCTCACCCAGAGCTATCTCAATCTTGCGGAAATCCGCGAAAGCACGATTGGCAAAATCTGGTATGCCGTCGTTGTTCAGATGCGTCATCATACGGTCTTCATCCAAATAGGTAAAAGGCAAATCCAACAGGAAATCTCGCGCATACCGGCCGGGAGCGTGCCAATGGTAACGAGCCTTGAACTTTCCGTCCTTGTCTATCCTATAATATTCCTTCTTCCCGTCGCCGTCAGCATCATACAACCAAGCCGTACTGATATTACCGAACTTGCCAAGCAAAACGGGTAAGTCTTCTGCATTGCATTTCAAACAACACTCGATTTCGCTACCCGATCCGGAAACAACTCCAGTCTTGTACTTGTATTTGGCCAAGGTTTGATCGAAAACGATACGGTTGCCGTAGCGATATGCGCCAACCCAATCATACGACCGCTCCGCATCAAACCCCGAAAGCGTGGACAAATCGAACCAACCATCCACCACGGGTGACGCACCGACGGCCATTTGACCGCTGCTATTGAAAGTCTCCAACTGCGCTTTCTCGTTCAAATCTAAGGTTGTCAAGGAGTTTCCCGAGCAGTCCAATACCTTTAATTCCGGACAATGCCTCAAATCCAAGGTTGTCAAGGAGTTTCCCGAACAGTCCAACACCTTTAATTTTGGACAATGTCTCAAGTCTAACGCAGTCAAACCGCATTTCGGGCACTCCAAATGCTTCAATCCCGGAGATGCGGACAAATCCAATGTGCCTAAAGAAAGGGAAGGAAGTATCAAGGTCTCCAACTTCGGACAGTCCAAAGATAGAGACGACAAGGAAGGACCGTTATTCAATTGGAAATACTCCAATTTTTTGTTTTGACGCAAATCAAGTTTCTCCAAGGTAAAAAGTCCTCCAATCTTCAAACGTACAAGATCCGCATTGGCACTTACATCCATTTCGTCCACATCGACCATCTTCAACTCCAAGTCCTGCAAATAAATGAAATGTTCCACGCCTTTCAACGAAGTAATGGTGGATCTATATTCCGACAAATCAATCCGTGTCACAGCCCGCACCTCTTCATCGTCCAAAAGTTTGTCCCCATTGGTGTCGAAATTAAGCCTGACATAATTCCGTAAACCAGAATTCGGAAAATGGGCTTCATCTATCGGCACCTGCGCCGAAGACAGGAGGAACGAAGCCGTCCCCATGGTCACCAATAATAGTCGTTTCATCATAAAGTCTCTTTAAAACAACAAACTGCCAACCGACCTCCCTCCGTTGACTTTAAATGATACTCATGATAAAGAATACTACAACAAAAAAAGCGTGGAGATCTGTACCCGTCACCCGTCCCACGCTTCGAGGCTCTCGCATTGCCCATTGTAGTAGAACGAGCAACGCAGAACCCACGCCGATGAGTTTATATAATCCCCCTTTAGGATTTGCCTCCTTCCTTTTGCCCATAGGGGCAAAAGGACAAAACAATCCCTTAGGGATATTTATAAAAACATCCCATGGGCATCTACCGTTGCATAGTTCATAACTACAATTTTGAATTTGCGAGATTCGAAGCGTCAAGAACCAGCGCATGATAAACGCCTTCTTATATATAGCGGTTCCCCTTTCCCTACCCGTCCACTCCCATTCCCACCTGCCGCAAAGGACAGATGTTCCTGTTCGTATCGGCGCAGGTCGCCTTGCTTGGATCGGCCTACCGGTCGCTACCGGACATCACGGCACAGCAAGAATCACCGGGAACCCAATGCAAAGTTAATCTTTTCTAAGAACCAATCCCATAAAGAACGGACAAAATTTTGAAGTTTTTATCGTCCGGACTCCCTTCATCCTTTCATATTCAACGCTTCCATGAAACGGCGAATCACTTCGGGCTTGCCTGTATGCTTGCCGTCGTCTTCGCTCAACTTACAAGTATCGTTGTAGAAAGTCCATGACTCCGTGATTTTCACGGCCACCAGTTTGATAACGATGTTCATGGGCTTCACGCCCTCGAAGTCGTTTGTGAAGTGCGTGCCAATCCCGAAAGAAGGTTGGCAATACTCCCGGGCGTAACGTTGTATCTCTATCGCACGGTCCGTGTCGAGCGCATTACTGAATATGACCTGCTTCGTACGGGGGTCGATGCCCAACGAACGGTATTTCTCCACAATCCTTTGCAGTTCCGCACGGTTGTCGCCGCTGTCCACGCGAAGACCTTTGAACAAGTTGGCAAAGTCCTCCGAAAAATTCAGGCTGAAGATGTCCCAACCGAAACTGTCGTAGAGGTACGTGCCCAAAGCTCCACGGAACGTGTTGCGCCAAGAGTTCATGGCAATATGGTTGGCCATCTGGGGGCCGTACATTCCTCCTATGGCACAGACAAACTCGTGTGCCATCGTGCCGACAGGAACCAGGTCATACTTCATCGCCAGGTAGATATTGCTGGTCCCGACAAACTTCCCGCTCCATTCCCGGCTTTGGTAACAGTCTCTCATCGCCCGAACCACCGTCTCTTCCGCCTCGAACGAGACGCGGCGGCGCGTCCCGAAGTCGCTGAACACGCAACCGGCTTCCAACAGGCGGACGGCTTTCCGGTACGTCTTCCGGTAATAATCCTCATAATCGAAACGGCTGTCTTCGCCCGTCATCCTGTAATAAAGCTCGGAAATGATGGCCAGCACTTTCACTTCCAACAGGATGGTATCGGCCCAACTCCCTTCGAACTCCACGTACAGATGCCCCTCGGCATCCTGCCGGACTTTCACCCATTCGCGACAGAAACGGTAGCCTTTCAAATAGGTGTAGAACCAACCGGGAATGTAGCTGCACCGCCGTTTCATGAACGCAATTTCCTCGTCCGTGATGACCACGTCCTCCAACAGGATGATTTGTTCCTGCAATTTGTCGGCAAAGCCCGGCGGATAGACGGTATGGTCCCGGTCGGTAAACCGGTACTTCACCTGAGCACGGGGAAAATTGTCGATGACCGCACAGCACATGGTGAACTTATACAGGTCATCATCTGTAAAATGATTGATAATTCGTTCCATACAAAGTCTGTTTGTTTGATTTCACTTTCCGCGAAGTTCCCACCGGTTTCCTGTCCGATACAACTTGCAGGTCTTGCCCTGCCAAACGCCCCCCTTACGGTCGAGTATCTCGTTCCGAAACGGAGACGGACGGAAAACCTCCACCCGGCTGCTGTCTGCCGCAAACACGGCGTACGACGCTAAAGAGGGTTGCAAAGACGGGTCGTCCACACGCACTCCGTCCTCAAAGATGCGGATACAGTCCCGGCGAAGTTCACTCCACGTATAACCGGCCGCCGTAAGACAACCATGTTCATCCTTATTTCCCCCGATAAGTTGGGGAGCTTGCACAGACCTGCAAGCTGAAAAACAGGCCCATGCGCCCACGATAATCCAAATGTTTTTTCTCATATCCTATTTTATCCATTACAAAGTCCAAACTAAAATCCAACCACTTCCGCTATTTCGCCCATACCTTATATATATACGGTGCATCATGCTTCTTCTTCGGCAGATTTCCCTTCAAACAAATCCGAGTCTTTTCCTCCGGCAATTCTACGCTCTTGTATTTTTTGCGTCTCCATCCGCAACACTTCCAGAAATTTCTCCGTCAACAAAGAATGCCTTTTACCTTTAAGGGAAAGAAGGCTGATGTGCATCATCTCTGTCTTCTCCTTAATCGGCACGGCTTTCAAGTCCGGGCTGCTTACCGTCATGTCCTGAGGCAAAATGGAAATCCAATGCCCCGTGCGCAGCATTTCAAGCAATAGCGGCGTGCTGTTGACTTCTATCTGAGGTTTTACCTTCACCCTGTACTGGGCCAGCATGCGGTCTATGACCTTCCGGGTGTACAGCTCTTTGTCCAAGAAGATAACGGGGAACTCGTTCAAGTCCGACAAGGAAAAATGTTTCCGGATGGCCACCGGATGGCTTTCATGGACAATGACACACAAAGGCATGCAGGCGTATTCCTTGGATTCCGTAAGCGCAGACACATCCTGCGGGTTGTAACTCAACGCGAAATCAAGTTTGTTGGAATTGATCAGCTCCACCAGTTCCAACACCGAATGGGAATAGACAATAGAAAGCTCGGCTTTTGGAAAAGCCTTCGTAAACTTCAACACGCAAATATTCAGCAAAGGGAAAAGGCTGTATATTACGCCAATCTTTATCTTTCCCGTATAGACATGCTGCATTTCCTTCAAATGCTGTATGCCATACGCCACCTCCTCTATCGCCTTACGGGAACAGTCCAAAAAATCCCGTCCGGCATCCGTCAGATAGATTTTCTTCCCGATGCGGTCGAACAGTGTCACGCCGAGTTCCTCTTCCAGTTGCTTGATGCTTAGCGACAAGGTGCTCTGCGTGATAAAAAGCTCTTTGGAGGCTTCTGTGAATGAAAGCACGTCTGCCAATTTGACGAAATATTTCAGCGGAGTCAGTTCCATAAGAAAAATCAATAGAAATCATGAATATTATTAATTCTACAAATTTACGAAAAAGAGAAATTACCCTTAACTTTGAAACAAGAAAAATGGAAATGTCTCCGGGTTAAACTATTATAAACGAAGCGAAAGAAAGACACGGTTGACATTAAATAATGTATAAGAATGTTGAGAAACCCAAGCGGTTCGACACGTTCCACGAAAGCAAACGACAAAACAATCGGTTCGACAGGTAAAAAGAACACGAAACAAATAAAACGATTATATATAATTAAGGTATAAACATCATTTATGGCAGAGGTATTAGGACACATATCGCAAATTATCGGCCCGGTGGTGGACGTTCATTTCGAACACAGCGAAAAAGAACAGAACGCCAACCTTCCGAGCATACACGACGCCCTGAAAATCCAACGTCCGGGCGGCAAGACATTGATTGTCGAGGTACAGCAACACATCGGAGAAGACACGGTGCGTACCATCGCCATGGACAGCACGGACGGACTGCAACGTGGCATGAAAGTGGTCTCCACAGGAAAACCCATCACCATGCCGGTGGGCGCACAGATTCGCGGAAGGGTCATGAACGTCGTAGGCGACGCCATCGACGGCATGCCGGCCTTGGACGAGAGCGGTGCGTCCCCCATCCACCGGGACCCTCCCAAGTTTGAAGACCTTTCCACCACTCAGGAAGTGCTTTTCACGGGCATCAAAGTGATAGACCTGTTGGAACCCTATCTGAAAGGAGGGAAAATCGGACTGTTCGGCGGGGCGGGCGTAGGAAAAACGGTATTAATCAAGGAACTCATCAACAACATCGCCAAAAAGCACAACGGATTTTCCGTGTTCGCCGGTGTGGGAGAACGTACGCGTGAAGGTAACGACCTGCTGCGCGAAATGATTGAGTCCGGTGTCATCAAGTACGGCGACGAATTCCTGAAAAGCATGGATGCCGGACACTGGGACCTCTCGAAAGTGGACATGAACGAAGTGGAAAAATCACAAGTGGCCATGGTGTTCGGACAAATGAACGAACCGCCGGGCGCACGTTCTTCCGTAGCACTTTCCGGTCTGACCTTGGCTGAGTCTTTCCGTGACAACAATAAGGGAGACGGACCGCGGGACATCCTGTTCTTCATCGACAATATCTTCCGTTTCACCCAGGCCGGTTCCGAAGTGTCCGCCCTGTTGGGGCGCATGCCCTCGGCCGTGGGCTATCAGCCGACACTGGCTTCCGAAATGGGACAGATGCAAGAACGAATCACGTCCACGAAGAATGGCTCCATCACTTCTGTACAAGCTGTGTACGTGCCTGCCGACGACTTGACCGACCCAGCCCCGGCCACGACATTCACGCATCTGGATGCCACCACCGTACTGAGCCGTAAAATCACGGAGTTGGGCATTTATCCTGCGGTGGATCCCTTGGAATCCACATCCCGTATCCTTGACCCGCTCATCGTGGGACAGGAACACTACGAAACGGCACAGCGCGTCAAGCAAATCCTGCAACGGAACAAGGAGCTGCAAGACATCATTTCCATCCTCGGCATGGACGAGCTTTCGGATGAAGACCGCCTGACGGTGAACCGTGCTCGACGGGTACAACGTTTCCTGTCGCAACCCTTTGCCGTGGCCGAACAGTTTACGGGCGTGCCGGGCGTCATGGTATCCATCGAGGACACCATCAAAGGATTCAAGATGATATTGGACGGAGAGGTGGACGACCTTCCCGAACAGGCATTCCTCAACGTGGGTACCATTGAAGACGCCATTGCCAAAGGAAAAGAATTGTTGAGCGCAGCCCAAAATTAAATCGTATGGAAGAGGATAAAATTCATTTGCTCATCGTGTCTCCGGAAAAGACTTTGTTCGAAGGTCTGGTGAAGTACGTAAGACTTCCCGGCAGTGCCGGACAGTTCGCCGTTTTCTACAACCACGCTCCCCTGATTTCGTCCCTCGACGCAGGAGAAGTCGTTTACCGAAGCGGAAAAGACAAAAACCGCGTGAACATTTCAGGTGGTTTTGTAGAAGTGAATGACAACACAGTCTCCGTCTGCGTAACGGAAGCGACGGCCTGACCGCTCCCTTATCCGGACACATAAAAAGAGAAGTCTAAGGAATGAAGCTACTAAAATATTTATGCTGTATAGGCCTATGCCTGTTGATGTTCATGCCCCGGCAAGCGCAAGCTGAGGAAAACGAGGAAATAGATGTGTACGAAATCGTATTCGGCCATATCGAAGACGCATACGAATGGCATATCACGGACATCGGAGACGCCTCCATACGCATCCCCCTGCCCGTGATTGTGAAAAGCTCTTCCGGTTGGCATGTGTTTTCATCCGCCCGTCTGAGAAACCAGGCCCGATACGAAGGATTATACATCGCACCGGACGGTGAATACAAAAACAAAATCGTGGAAAAGAATGCCACGGGAGAAGAAATCCGCCCGTTCGACATCTCCATCACCAAGAATGTGTTGGCACTGTTCATCAACAGCATCATATTGGTGGCCATCATGTTGGGATGTGCGCGTTGGTATAAACGTCACGAAGTGAGCGAAGGGGCACCTAAAGGAGGTGTGGGCATGATAGAGGCTCTGGTGGTCATGATAAACGACGAAGTCATCAAAGGATGTATCGGGGAAGACTACCGGAGATACGCTCCCTATTTGCTGACCGCATTCTTTTTCGTTCTGGTTAACAACCTGATGGGTATTCTTCCAATCTTTCCGGGAGGAGCTAACGTCACGGGAAACATTGCCATTACATTGGTATTGGCATTGTGCACCTTTCTCTTCACCAACATCTACGGAACAAAAGCCTATTGGAAGGATATTTTTTGGCCGAAAGTCCCCTTATGGTTGAAAGTTCCCGTGCCTCTCATGCCGATGATCGAGCTATTCGGAATTTTCACCAAACCATTTGCATTGATGATCCGTCTGTTTGCCAACATCATGGCCGGGCACGCAGCCATCCTAAGTTTGGTAGCCATCATCTTCATCACGGTGAAGGCCGGTCCGGTCATCAACGGTTCCATGACAGTCATATCCGTATTGTTCGGCATCTTCATGGACCTGTTGGAACTTCTCGTAGCCTTCATCCAGGCGTATGTATTCACCATGTTGTCGGCTGTGTTCATCGGCCTGTCACGTATTAAAGAAGAGAATTAAAAAGAACTATTAGAAAATCAAGTATAACCCTTAAAAACAGAAACATTATGTTATTATCCATTTTATTACAAGCTATCGGAGGTATAGGTCTTACCAAGTTGGGTGCAGCGATTGGCGCTGGTATTGCCGTTTTGGGCGCAGGCATAGGTATCGGACGCATCGGCGGGTCGGCCATGGACGCCATCGCACGACAGCCGTCGGAATCCAACAACGTGCGTATGAACATGATCATCGCGGCAGCTTTGATAGAAGGTGTAGCCCTCATCGCCATTGTCGTTTGTCTTTTGACATTGTTCCTCTAAACCGTTGTTGCTTATGGGACTGCTAACCCCGGATCCGGGTACATTGTTCTGGATGGTGATTATATTCGGAATCGTATTCTTCATCTTGGCTAAATACGCATTTCCTGTCATCACCGGAATGGTGGACAAACGGAAACAATACATAGACAGTTCGTTGGAGGCTGCCCGCCAGGCCAACGAGCAGTTGCAGCAGGTGAAAGCCGAAAGCGAAGCACTGCTAGCACGGGCGCACGAAGAGCAGACCGCCATACTGAAAGAAGCTTCCGCCACGCGCGACCGCATCATCGCAGAAGCGCGCGAACGGGCACGCACCGAAGCTCGGAAAGCCCTGGACGAGACCCGCCACCAGATTGCTGCGGAAAAAGAAAGCGCCATCAACGACATACGTCGGCAAGTGGCAATACTGTCCGTAGATGTAGCTGAAAAGGTGTTGCGTAAAAAACTGTCTGATGATAAGGAACAGCTTGAATTAGTGAACAGACTGTTGGACGAAGTTAAATCAAACAACGACATTGAATAATGGATATAGGAATTATTGCAAGACGTTATGCCCGCGCATTGCTGCTCTTCGCGTGTGAGAACGGACACGAGACCTTGGTGTACGAACAGGCTCAACAGCTCCTGTTCCAATACAACGAGCTTCCGGAGTTCCGCCACACGATAGAGAATCCGATGGTGAGCCGCACAGAGAAAATAAAGCTCCTGCACAATGCTACCGCCGGAGCTGACACATGCGAAGAGCTGACCAAATTTTTCTATCTGCTACTTGAAAAAAGGCGCGAAAAGCTGTTGGCTTTCATCCTGCATTCTTTCTTATTCTTATATCGGAAAAAGAAAAAAATACGTCAGGGAAAACTTGTCACGGCTATGCCGCTACCGGAGGAAACCCTCAACGAACTGAAAACGCTCATCCTGAAACGCTATCGGGGACGCACGGTGGAATTCAAAACCAAAGTAGACCCCGGTATCATCGGCGGTGGCATTCTGGAAATCGGCTATTGGCGAATCGATGCCAGCATAGCCGGACAGTTGAAACGCGTGAAGAAACAGTTCATCGAGAAAAACAGAAGAATAGTATAATGAAAAGGAAACAAGAATATGCCAGATAAGATAAGACCCAGCGAGGTTTCGGAGGTATTGCTCCAACAGCTCAAAGGAATCAACACGTCTATCCAGTTCGACGAAGTGGGTGCCGTGTTGCAGGTCAGCGACGGCGTGGCACGTATTTATGGGTTGCTCCATGCCGAGGCCAATGAATTATTGGAATTTGAAAACGGAGTGATGGGCGTAGTGATGAACCTGGAAGAGGACAACGTGGGTGCCGTCCTCTTAGGAGCCACAGACCTCATCAAAGAGGGCATGATCGTGAAACGTACGGGACGAATTGCGTCCATACGGGTCAGCGAGAACATGTTGGGACGTGTCATCGACCCGTTGGGCGTTCCTTTGGACGGAAGAGGTACCGTAGGAGGAGAACTTTTCGAAATGCCGTTGGAACGCAAAGCTCCCGGGGTCATTTACCGCCAACCGGTATCGGAACCCTTGCAGACAGGCATCAAGGCCATCGATGCCATGATTCCTATCGGACGGGGACAACGTGAATTGATTATCGGCGACCGCCAAACGGGAAAGACCGCGATAGCCATCGACACCATCATCAACCAACGCTCCGCCTACGAGGCGGGCAAACCGGTGTACTGCATCTATGTGGCCATCGGGCAGAAAGGCTCCACCGTGGCCAACATCGTCAACACGCTGCGTGAAAAAGGTGCCATGGACTACACGGTGGTCGTTGCCGCCACGGCTGCCGACCCGGCCGCATTGCAATACTTCGCACCGTTTGCCGGGGCAGCCATCGGGGAATATTTCCGCGACACCGGCCGCCATGCCTTAGTCGTATTCGACGACCTTTCCAAACAGGCCGTAGCCTACCGCGAAGTTTCGCTCATCCTGCGCCGCCCGTCGGGCCGCGAAGCTTACCCCGGCGACATCTTCTACCTGCACTCCCGCCTGTTGGAACGTGCAGCCAAAATCATCAACCAACAGGAAGTGGCCGAGCAGATGAACGACCTGCCGGAAAGCCTGAAAGGAAAAGTGAAATGCGGAGGTTCGCTCACGGCACTCCCCATCATCGAGACACAGGCAGGCGACGTATCCGCCTACATCCCTACGAATGTGATTTCCATCACCGACGGACAGATATTCCTCGAAACGGACTTGTTCAACCAAGGCTTCCGTCCGGCCATCAATGTAGGTATCTCCGTATCCCGTGTGGGCGGCAGCGCGCAAATCAAGAGCATGAAGAAAGTGGCCGGTACACTGAAAATCGACCAGGCGCAATACCGTGAACTGGAAGCTTTCTCCAAGTTCAGCAACGACATGGATTCCGTGACCGTCATGACCATCGACCGCGGACGAAAGAACAACCAACTGTTGATACAACCCCAGTACTCCCCAATGCCGGTAGGCGAACAAGTCGCTATCCTCTATTGCGGTACGCACGGATTGATGCGCGACATACGTATCGACCAAGTCATTGCCTTCCAACACGAATTTTTGGAAAGCTTGCGTGCGTCGCACCGTCAGGATGTGCTAGAGGTCTTAGAAGCAGGGACCATCAACGAACAAGTGACCAAAGTCATCGAGGAAGTGGCCCAATCCACCCTTCTGTTATTTAAAAACTGATTAGACCATGGCATCATTAAAAGAAGTAAAGGGCAGAATACTCTCGGCCAATAATACGCTGAAGATTACGTCGGCCATGAAAATGGTGGCTTCCGCCAAGCTGCACAAGGCACAAGAAGTCATCGAAGGCATGTTGCCCTACGAACGGCAGATGTCGGCCATCATGACCCACTTCTTGCAAACCGGCGGTAAGGCAGAATCGCCCTTTGCCACTCAACGGGAGGCAAAGCGCATCGCACTGGTCATATTCTCGTCCAACAGCAGTTTATGCGGCGGATTCAACTCCAACGTCATACGCGCTTACCATCAGTGGTTGGACGGACACGCGCAAATGGCAAAGGAAAACCTCGTCATCTATCCCATAGGGAGAAAGATTGCGGACGCAGTGAAAAAATCGGGCTTTACCCCGGCCGGAGATTACACGCACATGGCCGACAAGCCTAATTATACGGAATGTGAGAAACTGGCTGCGGAACTATGCGAACGTTTTTTGTCGGGCGACATAGACCGGGTTGAGCTTATTTACCATCACTTTAAATCTGCCGGTTCGCAGGAACTCGTCAACACGGTATATTTACCGATAGATTTGTCTGCCATGACCGAGGCTCCGGACGGCAACCGGCAGCCGGACTACCTGATAGAACCTTCGGAAGAGGTTTTATTGGCCAAACTGATTCCGGAGGTGTTGAAACTGAAAGTCTATACCACGCTTTTAGACTCCAACGCATCCGAACATGCCACACGAAGCATGGCCATGCAGATAGCCACGGACAATGCCAACAACTTGATACAGGACCTAACCGTCGTGTACAACAAAGGACGCCAACAAGCCATCACCAACGAATTGTTGGACATCATGGGCGGCACCATGGCATGACACACCACGCTCCGCAACTTCTGAAAAAAGACCGGGCATACCAAGAAATTCTCCTCTGTATGCCCGGTCATTTTTTCCTGACTCCTCTATCGCCCTCACCTGTGTTTCCTACTCTTATGTTCCAGACCTAAAAAATACATTCGGAAGGCAATTTGCAACAACCTGATAATTAACGTCATAAAAATCTGCGCCAAACGATTTTTCATTCTCAGCCGAATGATTTTTCAATCTCCTGAGATTGATTTTCCGTTCTGCGACAAACGGTTTTACAGCCTCCTGCCTGCTTTTCAGCGACGCGGCGCAGGATGCTGTCTTTGTCCCTGAAAACGCGGACGACTTCCCATGTCCGGACGTTCATAAAGCTGTTGCACCTGTCTCATCGTCAACACTTTCTTAAACTTGTCATAGTAGCTTTTCTGCACGTCCAACCGTCTCTCCTGAGCCGAAAAACGAGCCTTTATGTTCTCATCTATATCTTTATCCGATTGTGCCGCCTGACTTCCCATTTTCTTTCCGGGTATGCGGCATTCCGCCAACTTTTGCATGTATTCCTCGTAAAGGGGAATGAATTTTGCCGATGTTTCGTCGTCCAACATCAGTTTCCCGGCCATCCTTTTGGCCATCTGTCCGGGATCCGTCCGCATATGCGGCGCGTTTCCGCCCTCTTGGGCTGACAATGTGCTTCCGGCCAACAAAGCAAAACATGCGGCCACCATCCATTTTCTCATAGTTGTTTCCTTTTTAATTAAACCATTCTTTTTTGTTTCACAGAAGTATGACCCGTTTCCGGGCTTAAGGTTTACTCCTGAAAACTTTTCCCCTACTGGATATAACAAGTTTTAACAAGCCCTACACTGTACGGCATACGCAAAGGGCCGGTTCCGTCCCCTTGCGAAACCGGCCCTTTTTACGGGGAAACCCTTATGCAAACCGTATCATTTCATCACAAATGTATTATAAGAATGCGCCGCCAATTCAGCAGACAAGCTCTTCTCTCCTATCTTGACGACCAAAGGAGAAGCCTCGTCCTTGAAATTTCCGGCAACGACCACATACTTACCCTCCGGTGTCTGGCATACCAATACCGGCATCCTGTCTTCACCCTGTGCCTTGTAAGCCACCACACGTGTGCCTTTCGAGATAAAATTACTGTAATGCTTCACGGCAAAATACTCCGGTGTATAAGTAAACTTACGGGTTTTGGAATCCACGCGAATGAGCGCGTTCTGCTTCCATCCCCACGGGCTCTCGCCATTGTCGGCCAAGATGAAATTCCAGAAAGTGTATTCGTTGCACCCGTTGCCTAAGTAATGGTTCATCAGTTCAAAGGTATGTTCGCCTGCCCCCCAGTCGAAGCTGCCCCATCCGCATTCGCTTTCCGAACATATATAGTTCCACCCAGGATGTTCCTTGCGTAGCACGGGGAGCGACTCGCGGCCTTCCCATTGGAATGCCATGCCGCTAACGTATTCCTGCAACTTCGTGTCGGAAGCAATCTTCTGCACATAGTCCACACGGTTAGTGTTGAACGTCCCGAGATAAAGCTTCACCTCCGGATGTTTTTGTCTGAGCGTGGGACCCAGATAGTCACGATTGAACCGCACCGTTCCCTCGGCCGTCCATGCACAACCAGGGTAAGGCGTGTAGCTGTATGCCTCGTTCTGATATATCACCATGTCGATATTCACCCCCTGTTCCTTGTAAGCGTCGATAAACTTACAGAAATAATTGGCGTACGCCTGCAAGTAACGCGGATCTTGTATAAAGTAGTCCGTGGTGGCCAACTGGCGTGGGAACTTATCCCCTCTCTTGCCGACCAGTTTCATTTCGTCGGGATCCACCTTATCGTTCACATTACCGTAAAGGATGTAGTTCATCTTTTCGGGCATGTTATTGAACTTGCTGCCCAGCACAGGATAATCACCATTGATTTTCATCCAACTGGGAGGGCACCATGGAGATATCCAGAACGTCAAATCAGGGTTATACTTCTGTGCCGCACGTATGAAGGGAATTATTGTCTGCTTGTCTCGGTCGATGTTGAAATAACGCAGTTCTAAATCCCCTTCCACCTCGTCGCAGCTATACCAGGACCGGGCATAGTCGTTGGCGTTCATGGAAATGCGGCCACGGGAAAAACGCAAATCGCCATCCGGTGAAAATACCTTCTTCAAGATTTCATCCTGCTCATCACGGGTCAATATCCCCAATGCGTCCCAGTCCAATTCGTTAAACGTGGCAGCCCATGCCTTGAACTCCACGATGGGCTTCTCATCTTCGTCCACCGTCACCAAGGGATTCCCAGCCTTCTTGGCCATCTTCACGACAGAGGTTTGCCACATGTTGTCTTCCGTGCTCGAGTACCACGTAAACGACTGTGCCAATGTTCCGGCAGACCACGCCGCCAGACAACCGCATGCAAAAAGCATTTTGATTTTTTGTTTCATAATAGTTAAAAATTGGGTTAATGAATAACGGTTACAAATCTAAAACTTCTGTCGGAATAAACATCTGATATAAATCAGAAAAAACGGGCTTTCGCCCGTTTTCTTCTTAAAAAGACTTAAATCCAAATTCAGTTCTTATGTGTCATAATCTCCAAAACCTTACGGTCGGTTTCGTTCATGGCTTCAGCCCCGATACTGGTCAAGTTGTGTATGCTCTTATCCACATCATCGTCGATAATGCCTTCCACACTGCTCACACACTTCTGTTGCATGGCCAACATGGCTGACAATACAGCCGTAGAAACCCCGCTCGTCAATTTCAATGCGCAACTCGGTTTGGCTCCATCGCAAATCATCCCGGTAAGGTTCGCTATCATATTCTTTACGGCGTATGAGACTTGCTCGTACTTTCCTCCCATCAGATAGGTGATGCCACAGCTCGATCCCGTGGAAGCCACCACGCATCCGCACAATGCCGACAGGACCCCCAGACTTTGCTTGATATAAATGGCTGTCAGATGGCTCAGCATAAGCGCGCGGATAAGTTCTTCGTCCGTATTGTGGTTCTCTTCGGCAAAAACCACGACCGGCATCGTAGCGCAAATCCCCTGGTTGCCGCTTCCAGAATTGCTCATCACCGGAATCATAGCCCCAGCCATGCGGGCATCGCACGCACATGAGGTGCTCGACAGGATATGAGAGAATATCGTATCCCCCATAATACCACGCCCCAAAGGACGGCTCAGCGTCTTGCCCAACTCATGTCCGTAGCACCCTTTCAAGGCCTGTTGGGAGGCAGATTCGTTCAAGCGGCGTGCTTCCCGGATAAATTCGATTTCTTCCAACGGTGCCTCTACGGAAAAATCGTACACTTTACGCAAGTTGAGTTCGCATTCGTCTTCTCCGGATTCCTCTCCTTGAGGCATACGGTTGTCCAACAGCACTTGCCCGTCTTTCTCCACATAAACGAAATGCGTGTGCTGACCGGCGATGACAGCCGTAACCCTATGGCCGGACTCACCATCCACTATGGCTTCGACATAAAGCTTTTCCGAAATGCCTTCTTTCAATGATATTTTGACACGCCGCTCCGCGATATATTGTTTTCCTTGTTCTACGTCGGCCGGCGTTACGTCTTTCAGCACCTCAAGTCCGTATGCAGACTTACCTGCCACTACGCCTAAAGCTATGGCTATGGGAAGTCCCACCATACCCGTACCGGGAATTCCCACCCCCATGGCATTTTTCAGTATATTCGCGCTGAGAAAGACGCCGGCAGCGACCGGCCTTTCTCCAAGCACCTCTGCCGCGCGGGCCACACAAAGAGATACGCATATAGGTTCTGTGCATCCCATTGCCGGCACCACCTGTTGCTTCACCAACCGGATGATGCGTTCCCGCTCCGTTTTTTCAATTTTCATATTTTATTCTTTTTCCGGCCCAAAGGTCATTCGTCTGCCAGTTCTTCATCTACATCCTTGATGTCCGCCTCAGGGGTATAGCTTCCGTAAAAAGTGTCATCTCCTGCCGTATCGCCCTCTTCTTCCGACTCCGAATCAGTTTCTGTGTCTTCGTCCACAATACGGCGGTTGCCGTCTTCGTCATATTCCGGTTCGGGCACAAAACGCAACTTCTCTACCGGTTCGCGCTTTTTGGCAAAAATAGCCTCTACCCACGTCCCTTTCGCAATCTCCAGTACTTCATACCCATCAGCAACCTTACGTTCCAACGTACCGCCCGCTGCATGAATGCGTGAAGCAGGCAAGGTTGTCGTACTAATGTCGAAAGCCGACTCTATAATGTCTTTTATCGTCAAAGATATGGAATCCCAACCACCACCGAAATTACCTTCTATCAACTTCAGCAGGTCGGATGCCGTAATATGTTTAATGTTCTCATACGAGAGATCCGTAATCCGGCGGATCTCTTTCTTACGTATGGCCACGGCTCCTTTGCGTTTGTCCACACTGGGCAGAATGACATAATCTCCATTATTATACCTCATGACATCCCGGTCATCTTTCGGGTCGAAATGATACACGTCAAAAGCCAACCGGATGACGTTCAGCACTTTTTCCTCAGATGAAGAAAAACCTTCTTCCTTAATATCCTTTTGCCACAATTCCAAAAGCTCTTGGGCTTCCGTTCCCCATACATTACTGGCGTTCAAATCGAGAACCGACTCCAAATAGTAATTCTTCTTCTGCATATCCTTTCCTCTTTAATTTTTTGGCAAAAGTAATAAAATAAATACGTTCTACCACAAGTATTTTAAGAAAACGACGGGAATGTCCATAAAAAAAGTTACCTTTGGTCGTATTAATCTAATATCAATAAAAATAGAAACCTATGATGAAACCCTTATTGACAGTTTTGACGCTTCTCACGTCATCCACATGTATATGGGCCGACCCCATCGACCCGGAAAAAGCCAGGGAAATAGCCCAGGCATACATGTGTGGCAACCAGATTCCCGAAACCGTGGAAACCCTCGTGAACAAACGCAACAGTACCGACGGGTACGCGCCCCTCTATATTTTCAACAGGGGAAACCACCAAGGCTTTGTCATCATATCCGGAGACGACTGTATGCCTTACGTCTTAGGATACACCGAACAAGGAGATTTCGACCCGCAAACTCTCCCGCCCGCCATGCTCGACTGGTTGGAAGGATACAGCCAGATGATAGAAGCGGCACAAGCCCAAGGTTTAGGTCCGAGAGCGCAAGCACGGGCCAATGACAAAGAGAACATCGCTCCATTAGTCAGTGCACACTGGTCGCAAGGGGCACCTTACAACAACTTGTGCCCATTCCGTAAAGACGGAGGAGGCCGCGCGCTGACCGGATGTGTGGCCACGGCTGCCGCGCAAGTGGCATATTACTGGAGAAAAGAGCTGCCCGACCGTTCGCAGTATGACACACCGACTTACGGTTACGGCGATGCCCCCGTCACCGAATCGTTCCCGAAAGGGACTCCCTTGCAATGGGAACTGATGCAGGACAACTACGGAGGAAACACGCCCGAGGACATGAACACGGCCGTGGCTACGCTGATGGCCATCACGGGAACCTCCACCTGGCTCACCTACGGTTCGTCCACATCGGGACAAATCCGTGATTTGGTCAATACCTTCTCCGGACAATTCCTCATGGACAGCCGATGTACATACAAATCCGGCATCAGCCAGTCGGAATGGGAAGATATGGTGTACGACGACCTGGCAAAAGGTTGGCCCATCGTGTACAGCGGAGTATCCCCGACATCAGGCGGACATGCCGTAGTGGTAGACGGATACCGCGCCTCGGACAACCTTTTCCATTTTAATTTCGGATGGGGAGGACAAGGAGACGGGTATTACACTGTGGACGACTTGACGGGTATGAACGGATTCAACGGGCAGCAAGGCATGACCCATGCCATACATCCGCGTGCCTATTCTCTGGAAGGAGAAATCCGGACAAGCAAAATGTACACCCGCATGAAAAACGCCATCGAGGTGGAAATCACCAACCATGGCACCACGGACTACAAGGGGATATACCTTGCCATTGAGCGGAAAGAAGAGGAACCGGCAGACGTAAGCGATGCCAACCTGAGAGACGTGAACACGGTCGTCCCGAGCGGGGAAACGGTGACCGTGGAACTGACTTACCGGCCCAGCATCGCCGGGCCGTATTACATGTACCTCATGGACAGCAATGCGCGTATCCTGGCACGTCTGGCGACCGAAGCTTCCGCACAGGAACCCGCCTTGTCGCTGAACAGCCTCCGGCTCGATGCCGCTCCGGAAAGCGAGGAAACATCCGTCGTTGTCGGCGGGCAGGAAAACACCATATTATATAATAAGGTGTACAGCGACGCAGCCTGCGTACGGGCTTCCTTAACGAACGCCCAAGAAGCTACCGCCACCACGCCGACCTTGCAATGCGACCTGTACCAATACGATGCCGGACAATCGGCCTTTGTCAAACGTGGGGATTTGTCGGACAGGGAGACCGTATTTGCAGAAGGCTCGACACAAGAAGTGACGTTCAACTTCGACGACATGGAAAAAGACGTGTTATATGCCGCCGCACTGCACCGCGACTACAAGGCCGGAGGAGAAGAGCAGACGATAGAGGCTGCACCGGAAGACACCATCGTCTATTTCAAGGTAGCCGGTTGCGACCTCACCATGGCCGAAACGGACAACTGGGGAGCCGTCTTCTCCGGGCACTGGAACAAGGACAAGTTTTTGGAACTGGCATCTACCGTGCCGTCCACGCATTTCGACCTGACCCGCGTGACGGGCATAGACAGCGTGCCACAGCTCGCCAATCCGAACATCTTGTTTTATCTCGATGCCGCCTCGGAAGCCAAAGGAAAAAACATCATCAAGGACGGGATATGCGAGGAACTCAGCCTGACCATGGGTCACGACTACTACGCGAAGGAACCTTTCACCGCCCGACGTGCCGTCTTCAACCCGCAATCCTCGTCGACGAAATGGCAATACATCGCCCTGCCTTTCGACTGCGAAGTGCCCGAAGGCAGCCGCGCACGCAGAATCAAGAAACTGAGCAACATCCTTATCTCGGAATCGGACGAAGTGAACACCACGTTAAAGGCTTGCACGCCTTACCTTTACCGGACTACCCGGCCGGGCGAAGAACGGATTACGGCCACCGACGTGAACGTCGATGACGGGCATGGAACAGCCACGTCCGACACCCTGTCCTACAGTTTCAGCAATGGAGTGGCCCGGAAAGGACTCCGCATGCTGAACAAGGCCGACATACAGACCTTCGTAGAGGACGAGGGGGCCACCATCCCGGCTTTCAGCGGCTACCTTACATACGACAAGGACGTAAGCACCAACATCTACGCATACGAGAAGAAAGACAAGGAAAGCGAGGCGCTCGGCGAACTGCTGAACCAAGCCTACCTTTTGGCTGAAAATGCCAAAGGGCAGTTGTCGCCGGAAGACCTCAACACGTTCCTTGACCAAATCCACACTGCAGCCGCATGCTATACCCGCCATCCGGAGGCAGAGGAGATAGCCGAAGCCGCCGCCCTTTTGGAAGAGGGCATCAAAGCCTGCCGCCGGAACCTCATCCCCACAGATGCGCCCATCGACCTCACGGACGTGTACCTGACCAACGCTTCGTTTGAAAGCCGTCGCACCACGGGTTGGGACATCACACGCGAGACAGGGCAGAGTTCAAAGGTGACGGACGTTTCGTCCTTGGACAATTACATGGTGGACGCAGACGGCAGTTACGTATTCCACTCCTATTCCAGTTCCGGAAAAGGCAGCGTCACGCTGAGCCAGAAAGCCACGGGCCTGAAAAACGGATTCTACCGCGTAAAAGCATGGATAGCCACCGACGAAGGACAAAGCGTGACACTCTTTGCCAATACATCCACAGCCACGATGACCGACGACGGCTTCGGCAAACGTTACCTGAGGGAGACCTTCATAGACAGCATCCACGTGACGGACGGCATGCTCACCCTTGGCATCAAAGGCAACGACGGATGGTATAAGGCCGACAACTTCAGGTTGTATTACCTGGGCGACGGCACCACCTCCGTCACTCCCGTACACAAGGGCACAGCCACCGTCAAGGCATACGGCGGAGAAGGTTACATCAGCTTGCAAGGCCCGGAAGGACAAGTGCTGACCGTTTCCATATACGGAACGGACGGACGCATCGTGCGGCAAGTGACCGTAGACGGATACGAACAAGTGCGCGGCCTCTCCAAAGGGCTATATATCGTAGACCGGCAAAAAGTCATCGTCCGGTAACGCGTCGGTAAACATTCACTTATACAAGCCCCGATTTCCTGCCTCAAACAAGCATCGGAAACCGGGGTTCGTTTTTCCCTATCGCCCCCGTCCGGTGACGGCCACCTTGATGACACCATCCAACCTGTTCTCAAAAATCCGGTAGGCTTCTTCAATACGTTCCAACGGGAAACGGTGGGTGATAAGCGGTGTGGTGTCAATCCGGCCCGCCTCTATCAGGGAAAGGATTTCGGCACAATCGCAACCGTCCACCCCTCCAGTCTTGAACGTCAGGTTCTTCCCGTACATGTCCGGCAACGGCAACAACTGGGGCTTGTCATAAAGTGCCACAACCGTCACGACGGCATTAGGACGGGCACATTCCCAGGCCAACCGGAAACTGTCCTGGCCACCGGCCACTTCCAACACCACGTCCGCCCCTCCATGGGCACTATGGCACAGCACAAAGTCTTTACAGCCTTCGGGAGTCGTCACCTCTACCCCGGGATAGTGTTCGCGCACGAAACGCAACCTCTCCTCCGACCGTTCGCAAACGATGACGCGATGCGGATTTTTCAGCATGACACACTGCAAAGTGCATATCCCCGTAGGGCCTGCGCCGATAATCAACACCGTGTCCTCCTCCTTGATTTCCGAGATACGCGCTGCCCAAAAGCCTGTGGCCAAGATGTCGCCCACGAACAAAGCTTGCTCGTCGGTCACCGATGGGGGAATCACATTCAAGCCCTGGTCTGCATACGGAACCCTGACAAATTCGGCTTGTCCACCGTCGATACGACAACCCAAAGCCCAACCGCCATGAGGGTCGGTGCAGTTGTTCACGTACCCGTGCCGACAAAAGAAGCATTCCCCGCAAAATGTCTCCACGTTCACGGTCACCCTGTCGCCCGGCTTGACCGAAGTGACCTCACGGCCTACTTCTTCCACCACCCCGACCATTTCATGCCCCACCGTGATTCCCGGTACGGCACGCGGCACACTCCCGTGTTTGATGTGTAAATCACTGGTACAGATGCTCCCCAACGTCACCCGTACGATGGCATCCCGCCCGTCCTGCAACTCCGGACGCGGCTTTTCCCTTAATTCGAATCTCCCTTGTTCTACGAACGTGTATGCAAGCATAATCGTCTCCTTTCTTTTGAACGGTCCTTTTCCGCACGCAAAGATAGCGAAAGGCAAGTGCAGTTCCAAGCCAAAAGCTTGCTTTTGAGCAAGGAAAGTGCTCGCAAGTACAAACATTGTCCCGGGCAAAAGGCACGAGAATCCATTATTGTCACACGAATCCGCAACCACTCCCGAAAAAAACAAACCAAAACTCATTATAACTGACAATTTGGCAGGCTCAAAATGAAGTTCAATAAAAAACAAATCATAAAAAAGGGATACCGTAACCGGTATCCCTTTATCTTTAAAATAAAATCCCCTACATAAGGAAAACGTTCCGATACAAACGACCGGACTCATTCCCCTTACGGGTTTTACGCTTCTTCCAACGTCATGCCCAAATAAGAACAAGAGAAATTCTTTCCTTTTACGGAAGGAAACTGGCTACGCGCATCCACATCTTGCCGCGAACGCAAATGCTCCACTATACGGTTGTAACACTCCTGCGTGTTACGAGCCTTGCAACGAGCCTTGAACCGCGTATCCTTATACTGGAACTTAGTGGTGCCAGGAATGGGAACCACACGTTTGAAAAGGATTTCCCCCTCATACCATCCCGGACGGTCGTTAATGGAAAAACGGGCCGGTGCTTCCTTCTCCGAACTTTCGGCTAAAGACTGCGTCCTGCCTCCGTTCACTTTAAATTCGGCCAAAGTCGTAGCCGTTGTCTTAATCACAATAAAATACACACGGGGACGTACCTTATAACGCTTGGGATATGGCATCGGGCTATCCATGTATTGGCGCAAGTCTTTCACGAAAGCCTCATCCAACGTAATACCCGGCAGGGAAGACAGGAAATCAAAAGCCTCTTCCGCCGAACTCACCACGCACTCCTCGTCAAAATAGCGAATGTATAAATTCATCAATTCATTATATAAATAAAACCATAAAATCCGAACAATTATACCCCTCGGGCATAATTAGTCGGAGACCGATGCAAAATTATATAAAATCTCCCGTCCGGACAAATTTTGTCCGGTGTAATCCACCTCCGCGATGACAAAATAAGTAACTTTGCACAACCATTCATGATAATTTGAATATGTCTATCATCAGATTCATCAAAAACTGGACGCTCCCCATCGCCATGCTCATGGGGGCATTGTCTTACTTCATTTACACAGGCATTCCTGTCCTGGAGCCTACGAAACCTTACGTAGCCCGGTTCGTCGGCATCCTGCAACCGGTATTGATTTTTGCCATGCTTTTTATAACGTTCTGCAAAGTAAATCCCAAAGAACTCCGTCCTTGCCGTTGGCATGGATGGCTGCTCTTAATCCAAGCTAGCTGTTTTGCCCTCCTGGCCGGGCTTTTGAAATGTTTTCCCAATCTGCCGGGCCAAGTTTTGGCAGAAGCAGCCATGCTGTGCATGATTTGCCCGACAGCTACGGCAGCCGCTGTAGTCACCGGGAAATTAGGAGGCAATGCGGCCAACCTTACGACCTATACCATTTTAATCAATCTGGCCACGGCACTGATTGTCCCCATATTCGTCCCCTTGGTCCACCCCCACCCTGACCTGACATTTGGTGTCTCCTTTTCTTTGATATTAAGCAAAGTCTTTCCTTTATTGTTCTGCCCGTTCCTGGCCTCCTTGTTCGTCCGCTACTGCCTTCCTGGCATACACAAGCTAGTTCTCCGCTGCAAGGACCTGGCATTCTATTTGTGGGCCGTGGCACTGGCCATTGCCATCGGGGTTACCGTGAAGAGTATCGTCCACAGCGAAGTATCGGCGCTTTACCAATTTGGCATAGCCGGCATATCGCTTGTTTGCTGCGTCGTACAATTCTGGGCGGGGAAACACATCGGAACCCGTTACAACGATCCCATTAGTGCCGGTCAAGCCTTGGGACAAAAGAACACGGTATTTGCCATTTGGATGGGGTATACATTCATGACTCCGGTTACATCGGTAGCCGGAGGCTTCTACAGCATTTGGCACAATATTTACAACTCTTACCAACTCTACCGCAAACGAAACGAAGAAAACAAATGAAACAGAAGTGTAAATACAAATAAAGCCACCCTCACGGGCAGCTTTATCTGAGCGGAAAACGAGACTCGAACTCGCGACCCCGACCTTGGCAAGGTCGTGCTCTACCAACTGAGCTATTTCCGCAATTATATTGCTTATGAAAAGTGTGAAGAGAAGGAGACTCGAACTCCCACGACACAATTGTCACTACCCCCTCAAAGTAGCGCGTCTACCAATTCCGCCATCTCTCCGAATGATACAGAAAACATTCTATGTGCCCAGAACAGGACTCGAACCTGCACGTCTCTCAACACTCGCACCTGAAACGAGCGCGTCTACCATTCCGCCACCTGGGCAAAAATGTTTCTGAATATCTTGAGCGGAAAACGAGACTCGAACTCGCGACCCCGACCTTGGCAAGGTCGTGCTCTACCAACTGAGCTATTTCCGCAAAAGATGCTTGTTCCATTAAGTTCATTAACTTTTGCACTCCCCTGAATGCGGTTGCAAAGGTACAACTATTTTTTAAAAGCGCAAGCATCTGCTTGAAAAAAATCATTCGTTATTTCTTTTTTTTCTATTTTCAACACATCCTGTCACGATAATCCTCATAACTGAAACGACGGTAATATTCCAAAGTTCCGTCGCTATGCAGCATCGCGATGTCCGGATGGCGGATGCCATTGAACATATTGGTTTTAACCGTAGTATAATGTATCATGTCTTCAAAAATAATCCGGTCGCCCGGCGCGAGAGGATGGCCAAAGCGCCATGCTCCCATGTAGTCGCCACTCAAACAACTATTCCCGCCCAAGCGATAGACATTTTCTTCCGGAGCCGCACGTCTCACCGCATCGGGTTCCATCGTCTCGGCATTACGTACCACCGGTTGATACGGCATTTCCAAACAATCCGGCATGTGGCAAGTGAAGCTCACGTCGAGAATGGCCGTGCGTATCCCTTTATTTTCCACCACATCGACTACCGAAGCAACCAACGGACCGGTTTGCCAGGCAAAAGCCGAGCCCGGCTCCAAAATGACCGTAAGGTTGGGATAGCGTTCCTTCAAGCCTTTCAGGATGGCCACCAAACGCTCCACATCATAATCCTTCCGCGTCATCAAATGGCCGCCTCCCAGATTGAGCCATTTCAATCGGGACAGCCATCCCCCAAACTTCTCCTCTATATGCAGCAAAGTGTGTTCGAGTGCTTCGGAAGAGCTCTCACAGTGACAATGACAATGGAATCCTTCAATCCCGGCAGGCAGGCTGTCCGGAAGTTGCGAGGCCATCATACCGAAACGAGAACCGGGCGCACAAGGATTGTACAAGTCCACTTCTATCTCCGAATACTCCGGATTGATGCGCAGCCCGCAAGAAACACGCTCCTCCGGATGCAGACGGCTGTATTCCTCCACGCTCGGATAGAAACGGGCATACTGGCTCATGGAATTGAACGTGACATGGCTGCTATACGAAAGTATCCGGTCGAAATCACGTTCCGTATAGGCCGGCGAATAAGTATGTGCCTTGCTGCCGAACTCTTCTGCCGCCAAACGAGCCTCATAGAGGGAACTAGCCGTAGTATGGCTGATGTATTCCCTGAAAACAGGGAACGACTTCCATAAAGCGAAAGCCTTGAAGGCTAAAATGATTTCTACTCCTGCCCTCCGGGACACATCCCGAATCTGCTCCAAGTTCCGCCGCAACAAATCTTCCTCTATGATATAGCACGGCGTCGGCACACCTTCGTATGTAAAATGGTCCGTCTTCATATTGTCCACTTACCTATTTTAATATATGACATGCACATTGTCCAACCACAATGTGGTTCCTACAGAACCCACGTACGCGCCTCCGTAACTGGAATCGAACTGTAGCACGATATGCGTGGGAGTTTCACCGGCATCGGCCCAACCCACTTCCTTGATAGGCACCATCTTCCCCTTGCTGTTACGGGTGTATTGTGTCCTGTCTCCGGATATCAGCCCCATATAACTCTGGAACCCGGGCTGCTTGGTAATATCACCATATTTAATAGGAAATTTTGCAGCGTTTACCCAATCCGTATTGTGGTTGAAACGATGAATCATCGTCCCTATACGTTGTGCGTACACATTCCCTTTTTTGTCTTCCCAACGTTTCTGGAGCAAACATACCACATCGGGCATATCTTTCCCCTGGACTTTGGTCACACGGCTAAACCCTGTCTGACGGATACGGTCCGGTTCGTCGGAAAGCTTCACCTTATAGTCGAAACTGATAGCCTGCGGACGTTTGGTAAAAGGTATGCCCACAGCCAATTTGCTCATCGGATTGGACGTATTGGTAATCGGTTCGGGCACACTGCCCAAAAAAACAGAACCGGCTGCCAACACCTCTATATTTACGATGCCCATCACCTTCACCTTTTCCACATGGGTTTCCAGACGGGCACAATAGCCGTCTCCTCGCTTCTCCCGGTAAACCGAAGTATTCGTCTTTGTGATTCCGCAAACTTTGGCCATCACATTCGATGTAGCCCACGGCGAACCTCCCTGGTTCGTGTAAGCCTTGTTCTCGTTCCAGACCGCATCCGGACCGATTTCGTACAACTGTTTGGTATCTCCACCGATAATGCCGCTCTCCTTGATGTTGCGGACAATCCATGAATCAAAATCACCAAACTTAATCAGTTCCGATTGGGCCATGCCCTGCATCACGGGCCATACAGCTAACAGCCCTGAGACATACACACTCTTAAATTTCATTTTATATCTCTGTTTTTTAGTTCTTTTCAAAAGGCCTCATTGATATTAAAGGTGAAATTCGGGCTGTCTTTGGTAAAGCCCAAATCAAAACGTATGTTCACCCTTTTTTTGAACTCCCAACGGTAGCCGATACCATAGTTGGGAAGTATCTCATCATAATATATATGACCGAAATCGGGAAACACGTTGGCCAAACCCACCCATACGGCTATCCCGTTACGCCCTTTAACATGTTGGCGCAGCTCCAACTGCCCTTCCATGATATTACGGTCGCGATATCGCCCTTCATAATACCCACGCATGCGCCCCAACACCCCGACCTGGGCCATCATGGTCCAAGGCACATCTCCATAATTGAACAAGGTATGCAATTCCATGGCCAACACGCCGCCTTTCCATACCTGATGGTAGGTACTATAAGTCAAGTCGGTATAACTGAAAGCGTAGTCGTTTCCGAAACCGGACGGGTAGAACATCTGTTCCCAACGAAAGAAATTGCCGCGGTAGGCATTCAGTACAAAATCTCGCGTATCGTACGTGAAATTAAATCCCGCTCCATAATTCGCCACCGATTTGTCTTGTCCCTCCAACAACGTCTCGTTCTCAAAACCGAAACTGTTCACCCATTCTATGTCCACGACCGGCCCCAAAAAGACCGATTCGTTCAGGCGAAACAAGAAACTGGGCTTGAATTGGAGTTTCACACGCTCATAGTCGCTCTTATTCGCATCACTGGCACCGCTTTCATAACCTATCCCCCAAAATTTTCCCGGGAAAGTATAAAACGACAACTGATAATCGAAACGATATTTCTGATGAGGCAGAAAATTATTTCCCCGCAACCCGACAGCCAACATTCCCGACAGGGACGCATTGGCGTATACCGAAACATTGGACTTGGGCAACAAAGGATCGGAACGATCCCATGAATACAGACCGGAGGCCGTAGCTCCCAATCCGGCGGAAGTGGCAGCCGAATAACTCGGCCCTATCAGCATGCTGAAATCGAAGGGACGGTCTTCGTGTTTATTGGTGTTACTCAGGTAACGCCCTATCCACTTAAGCGGATTACGCGTCTTGCGAACCGGCTCCACAACTGAAGATACAGAATCCGCGTCAGGTTTTATACTGTCTTTCACCTCAGCGAAGGCATGCCCGCCTTCTCCGGCAGCCCGAACAAACATGCAAGACAGCCCGTACAAAAGCACAGTACAAAAGAATCTATTCCGCATTTCTTATTCTATGAAGTTGCAAAATTACGTTTTTTTTGCCATTAAGAGGTACTGTTTTCAGTATATTGATGCTTTCTTAAAAGAATTAACACTATGATTCCTGCATCCTATCAGCCTGTTTGTCACGAAAAAGCGCCAACAAACATTGTAGGGAACAAAAGATTTGCGTAATTTTGTCATAACGAACAAACGAAATACAAATACTATGACCCAGATATACTCCTACGAAAAGATTCGGAACGACATGAGACTATTGGAACTGCTCTCCCAAAGCGTTCCCGACATCGGTGCCGCGTGCACGGAAATCATCAACTTGGAGGCCATCCTGAACCTGCCCAAAGGCACTGAACATTTCCTGGCCGACATACACGGGGAATACGAGGCTTTCCAACATATCTTGAAAAACGCGTCGGGCAACATCAAGCGCAAGGTGAACGAAATATTCGGAACCACGATGCGGGAATCGGAAATCCGGCAACTCTGCTCCCTGATTTATTACCCCGAGCAAAAGCTGCAATACATCAAGAACTCCGAAACGAACCTGAACGATTTCTACAATATCACACTTCACCAACTGGTAAGCGTATGCCAGTCGGTCTCTTCCAAATACACGCGTTCCAAGGTGCGCAAGGCGCTCCCTAAGGAATTCGCCTATATCATAGAGGAGTTATTGCACGAGTCCCCTCAGGACTACAACAAACAAGCCTACTTCAACCGCATCATCGAGACCATCGTGTCCACCGGACGAGCTGATGAATTCATCTGCGCCATCTGCAACCTGATACAACGCCTGAGCATCGACCAACTGCACATCCTCGGCGACATCTTCGACCGCGGCCCCGGAGCGCACATCATCATGGACACACTGTGCAATTACCACAACTTCGACATACAGTGGGGCAACCACGACGCGCTTTGGATGGGGGCGGCAGCCGGCAACGACTGTTGCATTGCCAACGTGCTGCGCCTGACGCTCCGTTACGGCAACCTCGCCACACTGGAAGACGGTTACGGCATCAATCTGGTGCCGCTTGCCACGTTCGCCATGGAAACATACGCCGACGACCCCTGCCATTATTTCGGGCCGCAACTGGACAAAGACGACACGAGGCATAACCAGAAAGCCCGGCGCCTCATCGCACAGATGCACAAGGCCATCAGCATTATCCAGTTCAAGCTCGAAGCTGCCATGATAGACAGCCGCCCCGAATGGCACATGCAAGAAAGGAAACAACTGGAGCACATTGATTTTGAAAGAAAAGTTTTCGTGCGCGACGGAAAGGAATATGCCATGCGCGACTGTTATTTCCCCACCATCGACCCTAAATCCCCCTACCGGCTTACAGCCGAAGAACAAGAACTGGTCAACAAACTGCACCATTCTTTCAGCGTGAGCGACAAGCTGAACAAACACATACAATGCCTGTTCTCCCACGGATGCATGTACGGGATATTCAACTCCAATTTGCTGTTCCACGCTTCCGTACCGCTCAATGCCGACGGAAGCTTGAAGGAAGTGGACATCAACGGAGAAAAAGTCAAAGGACGGGCTTTGCTAGACAAGATAGGTCTGGTCTTGCGTTCCGCTTTCAACAGCGACACCGAGCCCAAAGAAAGGAAGTTTGCCGTCGACTATTTTTGGTATCTGTGGTGCGGCGTGGACTCCCCCCTGTTCGACAAATCCAAAATGACTACTTTCGAACGCTATTTCCTGGAGGACAAAACCACCCATACCGAAGAGAAAGGGTACTACTACAGATTGAGGGACGACGAGAAAGTCTGCGACATGATTCTCGATTCGTTCGGTGTCACGGGGCAGCACCGCCACATCATCAACGGCCACGTCCCGGTACGCGTGGGACGCGGAGAGACACCCATCAAAGCCAATGGCAAACTGATGGTCATCGACGGCGGCTTCGCCAAGGCATATCATAATACGACCGGAATAGCGGGCTACACCTTGGTGTTCCACAGCCGGGGATTCCAATTGGTACAGCACGAACCGTTCACATCGGCCGAAGAAGCTATCAAGAACGGAACGGACATTGTGAGCACCACGCAAATCGTGGAAATGAGCACCCAACGTATGATGGTAAGGGACACCGACAAGGGTGCCGAACTGGAAAGCCAGATAGAAGAGCTGAAAGAATTGCTTTATGCCTACCGCCACGGTTTCATCAAGGAAAGTACCAAAAACAAGTTCCGCTATTGACGCGCAGCGCACGCGTTCCCTTCGCCTGCCCCACAAAGCATCGTCGGTCGGACGCGCCAGGCATCCGGTCTTCCGTACATATTATTTACCAGAACAACATCATTGATTTACAACCGGTTACAGTTGTAAAAAAGTTCTGCGCCAAACGGAAAATCGTTCTCAGCAGATTGATAAATCATTCTCAGCAGAACAAAATTCCGTTTGGCGCAGAACGTTTTTTGTATATCATTCTTCCTTTTCACGCTTCCCGAACAGCAGCTGACGGTCGCGCTCGCAAGCCGGAACGGCCCATGCTTCCGGCACCAAACGCCATTGGTACAAAGGACGGGCATCAATCTCGCCCTTGCCCTTGATATACTCTATGATACATGCACGCAAGTCCTTATCCGTACTGGACAGCAAGCGTTCGTTCAACTTCTCGTTAGGAATGCCGGCACCTTTAGTAAACAGTTCCCCTCCTCCGTTTCCGCGATAGGAATTGACAACCACCGTGTACCACGTTTCAAGTCCGAACGCACTTCCGTCCGCCATCCCCGTCACGCGGATTTTCTCGCCGTAAGGCTTCGTCACGTCCACCGTATAACAAATACCGGCAGCCGAATCGAAGTTGTAAGCCAAATGCTTGAACCCCAAACGCCTGCCTTCGTCCAACACATAGTCCAAAAGCATCACGTGGTCGTCCGGCGTTTTCATCTGCGCCGTCCAAAGTCCGTAACTCATCTCCAACACATCCTTGATTTCCTGTCCAGTAAGCCGCATGGTGTACAGCACGTCATCGTAACGGTAAAGATTGAACACGTCGCGCACGCACACGTCCCCCTCCTTGATGCTAGCCGCAAAAGAAACCGGAGCTGCAAACGACAGCTGGGCACCCGTGGCCTCCAACTGCGCCCGGTGGACAATGTCTACAAAAGCCGACGGGCCGAAATAAGCATCCTGGCTTTCAATCGTACGCACGAACCGGCCGATTTTCTGCCCCACATAATACTCCGTATTCCGGATATAACGGCTGAAATAACGCTGCATGTATTTGGATTCTTCACCTTTATAGTACGACAAATCCGTTACTTTCCCCCTCACGGACACCACACGGTTGCCCTCCCGTCCCGTCTCTACGTCTATATCGACCTCGCCCACCGTTACAGCCATGCTCGACGGAGCCAGGCAAAGTACCTCTTTGCCACCGGGCCCCATCACCGTTTCACAGTTCTTCATGTGGTCATGCCCATAGCACACGACATCAAATCCCGCCACCTCACGGGCCACGTCCAAAGCCGCATTCTCCGAATAGTCCGGCGTAACGATGCCGCCTTCCTTTCCGGAATGGAACAGTCCGACGAGCACGTCCGGCTGCTCTTTCTCCCGAATCAGGGGCACCCACCGACTTGCACAAGACACCATGTCCTCAAACTCCAAGCCGTCCCACAAAGCCGGCGGAAGCCAATTCGGCAAAGCCGGGGTCGTCATCCCCATTACGGCCACTTTCACACCGTAACGCTCCAATATGCAATAGGGAGGCAAGTAGCATCCGCCCCTCGCCCGGTCTATCACATTGGCCCCCAACACCGGGAAACGGCAGGCGGCCGTCCAACGGTCGTACACCGCATGCCCCGTCTCGATGTCATGATTCCCTATCGTACCTACATCGTATGCCATATAGTTCATGATTTCCGCCGCCAGATTCTTTCCGGAAGAAGCTACGAAATTATTGTAATACACCACAGGACTCCCCTGCAATATGTCACCGCCGTCCATCAGCAACAACCTGTCCCCATAAACCTTCCGCAACGACTGCACGTAAGCGTACACCCGCGAAAGGCTTCCTTTTACGGCATGATTGTTCACATAATCTCGCATGAAAAAACTGCCATGCACGTCACTCGTATGTACAATCTTTAAACTCACGACTTGTTTGCCTGCCGTACTTTTTATCATAATCAGCCCTCCGAAATTGAATCTTCCATGCAAAAATAACAATAATGCCGTCTTCTACAAACAGATTGGCATCTTATTTGTTGCAAATTAGGCAGAAAGGAGATTTTAACCATGGCATTTATAGATTATTATAAAATAATGGGTATCAGCAAAGATACTCCACAAAAGGACATCAAGGCCGCTTACAAGAAAAGGGCCAAGCAGTTCCACCCTGACCTGCATCCCGACGATCCTAAAGCCAAAGCCAAATTCCAGGCTCTGAATGAAGCGTATGACGTATTGAACGACCCGGAAAAACGGGCCAAATACGACCAATACGGCGAACACTGGAAAATGGCAGGCATGAGCGGCGGTGCCACAGGCAGTGCAGACGCAGGCGGCTTTGAAGGATTTGACTTCAGTCAGTTTACAGGAGGAGGCTTCTCGGACTTCTTCACGCAAATGTTCGGCGGAGGCGGCGGACACGCACGCAGCTACCGCAGCGGCTTCAAACGGGGATTCGACCCTTTCGGAAACGAAAGCGGGACTGTAAGCTACGCCGACCGTGAGTGCACGGTAAACATCGACATGTACACGGCATTGTTGGGCGGTTCCATTATCGTACAGACTCCGGAAGGCGACAAATTGAAACTGAAAATCAAACCGGGTACACAGCCGGGCACCAAAGTCCGCCTGAAAGGAAAAGGTAACATGCAAGCGGACGGTACGCGCGGCAACTTGATTCTGAACTATAATGTGCAACTCCCTGCCAACCTGAGCGAAAGGCAAAAGGAGCTGTTACAACAAATGAGAATGGGATGAAGATAAGGAAAAATGTTGTGAAATCCGGAGAAAAGTGCGATATTTGCACCGGATTTTAAACTTCAACATCAAACAATATGAACGACAATATCACACCTTACGTCAGATACATAGGTACCGACGACAAGGATTTGGACCTGTTTGAAAGCCAATACATCGTACCACAAGGCATTTCGTACAACTCATACGTTATCACGGACGAAAAGATAGCCGTGATGGACACGATAGACCAACGTAAAACGGACGAATGGACAGCTCGTCTGGAAGAAGCCTTGGAGGGAAGGACGCCTGATTATCTCATCGTGCAGCATATGGAACCTGACCATGCGGCCAACATCGGATGGTTTGCCGAAAAATATCCCGAGGCCACAATCGTAGCCAGTGCCAAGGCCGTCCAAATGATGCCTCAGTTTTTTGAAGAAGTCAACTTCGCAGGACGTACGCAAACCGTCAAGGAGGGCGACACGCTCTGTCTGGGACAACATACCCTGAAATTTATCATGGCGCCGATGGTACACTGGCCGGAAGTGATGCTGACGTATGAAGAAAGCGAGAAAATCCTGTTCTCTGCCGATGCTTTCGGCAAGTTCGGTGCACTCTGCCGTGAGGGGGAATGGACAAACGAAGCCCGCCGTTACTACTTCAACATCGTCGGAAAATACGGGGCGCAAGTACAGGCTTTGCTGAAGAAAGCCGCCGGTCTGGACATCGCCATGATTTGTCCGCTCCACGGACCTGTCTTGAAAGAAAACTTAGGGTATTACATCGGGCTTTACGACACTTGGAGCAAATACGAACCGGAGACGGAAGGGGTTGTAGTGGCTTATGCCTCCATACATGGAAATACGGCCGCAGCAGCACGCCGGATGGCTGAAATCCTAAACGAAAAAGGAGTTGCAGAAGTGATGCTTATCGACCTATGCCGTGACGATATGGCCCTGGCCGTGGAAAGTGCGTTCCGTTACAGCAAAATGATTGTGGCCGCATCCTCATACGACGCGGGGGTATTCCCCCCAATGTTCGATTTCCTGCATCACCTGCAAATCAAGAATTTCCAGAAACGCCGGGTGGGCATCATCGAAAACGGCTCCTGGGCACCTACTGCCGGACGCGTGATGTCGTGCATGCTCTCTGAAATGAAAAGCATGGAAATCATGGAACATACGGTCACGATTAAAAGCAGCATGAAGAAAGCCGATCTCTTGCAAATGGAGGAACTGGCCGAAGAGCTCCTTGCCACAGAATAAAGGCAAGGCGGCACTTGCCAAAGAAACAAGAAAAGCGGGAATGCAATGAAAAGCACTTCCCGCTTTTTGTTTGTCACCCGCCACATCCTTCCGCAAGCCTCCCTTCCAACCACGCGTCAATCAACATGCGTGCCATGGAGACCTTTCCGGGTATGTCCGGCAATTTGTCACGACTGAACCAACCACCGTATGCGATTTCACTCCGTTGCAAATGCAAGTCCCCCTCCACATAGTCGGCATAAAAACCAATCATCAATCCGCAAGGATAAGGCCAAGGCTGACTTCCGAAGTACCGGATATTCTTCACGGTGACACCGGTCTCTTCCATCAACTCGCGGCGCACACATTCTTCGAGCGTCTCTCCGGTCTCCACAAAACCGGCCACTAACCCGTAATACTTTCCACGAAGGTTATGGGCATGCACCAATAAAATGCTATCTCCCCGGCGTACCAATACGATGATGGCCGTAGCCAGTTGGGGCCAGACTTCTTTCCCGCAATTCGTGCAACGTTTGCTGATGTCCGTATGCAACTTCATCGGTGCCCCACATACTCCGCAAAACTTCGTATTCTTATCCCAATAAAGAATCTCGGCTCCCTTTCCGGCCTTCAAATAAAGCCCACGAGGCAAAATGTCATACGATGCCCGAAGTCCGGTCATGACATAGCGTTCGTCTCCAACCACCGGCATGTCGATACTTACCGTCCGGCAGTCCCGCCCTTCCAATGGGGTCAGCCGATGCACGGTATTCCATTCTGCCAACTTCACCGGAGGTTCCGCCCCGTAAGGTACTGTACAACGGCCTTCCGTCTCTCGCTGCAACAACAATTCGTCCTTACAAAAAACAAACCAATACACCGGCTTGTCATATACCACCTGTACCATAAGTCTTATCATACAAAACGGAAGCCTCAACCTTAAAGGCGAGGCTTCCCGAACAGTTATTTCATCAGACGTCCTATTACAATCCCAAAGAAACCTTCACGGCTTCGACGGTTTGCATAGCCTTCTTTTCTGCTTCTGCGTAGCATTTCGGACATTTCATCTCACCCGTCACTTCAATGTAGAACTTGATTTTAGGCTCTGTTCCGGATGGACGGACACTCACCTTTGTTCCATCTGCGGTATACCATTGCAGTACATTGGAGGTAGCAGGTTGCGCAATGTCCGTCACGTTACCCTTATTATCCGTAGCCTTCAAACTCTGATAGTCTTTCGTCAGTACGACTTCCGAACCGGCCAGTTCCTTCGGCGGATTCGTACGGAAGTTCACCATCATTTGTTTGATTTCGTCAGCTCCCGTCTTGCCAGGCTTCACTACATTAACCGTATGGTTGAGAGAGAAACCATACTCCACGTAAATATCCATCAAGACATCGAACAGCGTCTTCCCCTGGTCCTTGGCCCAAGCACATATTTCAGCCAAAAGCGAACAAGCGGACACAGCATCCTTGTCGCGCACGAAGTCCTCGGCCAAGAATCCGTATGACTCCTCTCCTCCGCCGATATACTGCTTCTTGCCTTCGTTTTCGCGAATCACGCTTGCAATCCACTTGAAACCGGTATAACAATCGTACATCTCTACGTTGTTCTTGTCTGCAATCGCCTTAATCAATTCCGTGGTCACGATGGTCTTTACTACGAACTCGTTCCCCTTCATCTTACCCATTGCAATACGGTTCTTGATGATGTAATAGAGGAAAATCATGCAAGTCTGGTTACCATTCACCAACACCCATTCCCCGTTGCTGTCCTTGCAGGCCATACCGACACGGTCGGCATCCGGGTCGGAAGCCATCACGATGTCCGCGTCTATCTTCTTGGCCAAAGCGATGGCCATGGAAAGTGCTTCGGCATTCTCGGGATTCGGTGACACTACCGTGGGGAAGTTGCCGTCTTTCACCATTTGTTCGGGTACGGTATTGACGTTCTCAAATCCCCACAACTGCAACGACCGGGGAATCAACATCATGCCTGTACCGTGGATGGGAGTATAGACAATCTTCATGTCTTTCTGACGTTGAATCACGTCCGGGTCGATGGAAATAGTTTTTATCTTATCCAAATAAAGTTTGTCTATCTCTTCACCGATAATCTCAATCAAAGGATTGGCCGTGTCCAATACCGTATGCAAACCTTTGATATCCTCGGCACTGACTTTGTTCACCTCATCGATGATACCCTTGTCGTGGGGAGCCAATACCTGGGCACCGTCATCCCAGTAAGCCTTGTAACCGTTATATTCTTTCGGATTGTGGGAAGCCGTAAGGATGATTCCACTTTGGCAACCCAACTGGCGAATAGCAAACGACATTTCCGGAGTAGGACGCATGTCGTCGAACAAATATACCTTTATGCCATTTGCGGCAAAAATATTGGCCGAAACCTCGGCAAACAAGCGGCTGTTGTTACGACAGTCATGGCCTACCACCACAGCAATTTCTTTCAGATCCTTGAAATTCTTGTTCAGATAATTGGACAAGCCTTGCGTAGCTGCCCCCACCGTGTAAATGTTCATACGGTTCGTGCCTACTCCCATGATGCCGCGCAAACCGCCCGTTCCGAATTCCAGATTCTGATAGAAAGACTCCACCAACTCCGTCTTGTCGGCATTGTCGAGCATCTTGCGTACTTCCGCCTGCGTAGCCGCATCATATACTGAAGAAGAAAGCCAGGCTTCAGCTTTGGCCTCACACGATTTAATCAGTTCATTATCCATTTTGTATCTTTTTATTATGAGTTATTTTTTATCCTTTGTTCCAAATTACGGGCAAATATACTCAATTCACAGCATATCGCCTACGATGAAATCTGAAAATACCCTAATTGCACGATTTATTTCACCTCAAAGCGATTTCCCGTAGCCTTCACGATTTCACGCCGGTAACGTTCCGGATATCCCGGACGTTCTACCGGAACGCCCAACCCTCCGGGCGTACGCACATACAGCCCGTCTCTTTCAGGACGTACAGTCCCGTCAATATATTTCACCATCAGACGCTTGCCCAGCTCCATCCATTCATAGAGCATTCCGGCAGCCATCCGGTTCGTATAAGCCGTCAGGTATTTACGGACGGCCGACATCCCTTCGCCCTCCGTCCCGGCCAATGCCATGGCTTCTTTTTCCGTTTTCTCCTGTAACGTATTGTAATCGGTTTCCAACCGGTCGCGCACCGTTTTGAGTTCACCGAACAACTGGCTGTAACGGGGATACACGATACTGCTTACCCAATTACATACCCAGAAAGCACTTTTAAAAGAAAAGTGCAAATCGTCCGCCACCTTGTCGCTATAACACTCCGGCACCAAGTCCGTACAGCAATACACCGGCGTGAAAGCCATCATGTTCGCATCGTCGCAGCCGAACCACAGTACACCTCCCACATAATCGGGCAACTGGCTACGCATCTGTGCCACCATGACAAATGCCGACTGTTGGGTAGAAATAGGACGTTCGTTGAAATACGTCTTTCCATCCACCTTCCAAGTCAACGGTGTAGGACGGTAAGGAGCTTCGAAAGGCCCCATACCGGGATCGTTGTCTAAAGCCAACGGAGTGCCTTCATAATGGTCGCGCATCATATCCTTCACGTCTTGCACGGAAAGCCGACGATCCGGCTTGACAAACAGCGGCATCGGTTCGGCCTGCGGGTTTTCTCCCGAAGCGTATGGCAAATATTTCTCCATTCCGTCCACGTAGCGGTTAAAGAAGCTCCACACCCGTGCCTCGCAAAAACGCAAAGCACTGAAATCAGCGGGAGCATAAGCATCGGCAAATGAAAAATCGCTGTCTTTCTTTCCCTTGAAATATCCCTTCTCGCGGGCAAAGCTGATCACGTCTTTGGAATAAAGGCAGTTCTCCTTGTCGCGTAACGGGAAACGGCGGATGCGGCTCTGGTTGGCATGGGCACAGATACAATCGTCCGGCACACGCACGGCCACCCACACCGCACCTTTGCGTCCCGTCCCTTTTCCAATCAGATCCATGACCCACGCCTCGTTCTTATCTGCTATCGTAAAGCTTTCGCCTTCACTGTTATACCCGTATTGATTAATCAAATCCGTCATCACTTTGATAGCTTCCTTCGCTGTCTTGGCACGTTGCAAAGTGATGTATATCAAACTACCGTAATCCAACAATCCGGTTGAATCAACCAGTTCGGCACGACCACCGAAAGTCGTTTCCGTAATCGTCAACTGATATTCGTTCATATTCCCTATCACGTTGTACGTTTCGGGAGCTTCTTCTATCTCTCCCGCATAATTGTTGTTTTCCCAATTATACACCGGACGCATTGTGCCCTTCGCATGCTTTCCGGCGGCCCAATGGCGCAAATAACCGAAACTGCCGAAATCGTCTGCGCTATAAGATACGATGACCGACCCGTCAGCCGACGCTTTCTTTCCCACTATCAGGTTCGTGCAAGCCTGCCCGTAACCCGTACACACAGCCAACACAACCGTCATTACCCATTTGAATTTCATCTTTCTATCAATAAATCTATCATTAATAAATAAACTCTTTTTCATCCACTGTTTCATTTCCGCAACGATCCGTCACCTTCACGGTCAACCGGCGGCGTTTGCCTTCCGGACGCAACGGCGTTTCTTTCAACCGGCAAGTCCAAACTCCGCGATAAGAAGTAAAGAGCACAAACCGGCCATCCACGTATGCTTTGAAAGACTTCACCCCCGAACCGCTGTCTGTCGGAACGCAACGCAACACGCTAACTTTCTTGCCATTGAAAGCCGTCTTCCAACGAACCACAGGCACCACGGTGTCCACGGCCAACGCGTACGACTCCCCCAAATCCCGAATCCGGACAGAAAACCAACCGTCTGCATACTCTCCCCCTACATATCCACGGGAAGATTCTATATAACATTTCTCCGGACGGGATACAGGCATACGGGGGGACAGCATCAACGTGGCCCGTTTCACCAACGGCACAAACTCATCGTGGAGCACATAAAGGTTGGAAATCCCGTCTTCTTTGGCTTCAACCCGAAGACGAAGCACTTCATCTTTTGTCAATGCTCCTGCCGGAATGCGCAACTCCATCCCCGGACGCTGCACCACTTGCGGACGGTCGTACTCCAACCATGCGCCCGAAGCCCTCCGAAGCTGCTCACGCTCTTCCGCTTCGGCCAAACGCGCATCGTCACGTTCGCCCCGCACCGTAAAACGGCACACCCGGACGTTTCCTTTCAAATCTTCCAAGGCATATTCAAAGAGGTAGTCGCGCTCCTCGTCCACGTCCACCCACCCCCGGTTCTCGTCAGCCGACAGGAAACACAATGTATTACCCGGCTCTACAAAAGACTTCAAATACCAATGTTTCGTTTTCCGGTAGTGGGGATAGTCTCCCCACGAATTCACCAACGGGTTTTCGTCCGGCATGAATTCGTCCATCAGGCTTTGGAAAACCTGCCTGCCGTCCACTTTCAGCGTGATGCGACGGATGCCGAACTTATTCTGCGTGTTGTTCATCAGGTCGTCCGCCCAAACGGCAGCACCCACACGCCCCCAAGCCCGCACCACACGGGCAGAAGCATCGGCCGTGACCGTGAATGTCTTGGACGACCTTCCGGTGTCTATCCAACCCTGCCCCGGACAAGCATACAGCTTCACCCCGTGTACGACCGGCGACATGTCGTCCGTCAGCAAATGCCGGAAATAAGGCAACGGGTCCACCAACGCACCGTCCGACGCCCTGTGTAATTCCAAATGAAGATGAGGGGCAAGAGAAGCCCCCGTATTACCGCTGTATGCCACCAGTTGCCCGGCCTTCACCGGAAACTCGCCGGGCTGAAGCACCACGTCCACCCGTTCCGTTTCCATCTCATATTGGCGGCTACGGACGATTTCCTGCAACGCCGGCACAAACTCGTCCAAATGGCAATAAACGGATACCAGTCCGTTGGGGTGCGTCACATAAAGGGCATTGCCGAAACCATCGTAACCCACCGTAAGCCGCGACACGTAGCCGTCGCATACGGACAATACCCGTTTTCCCACCACACCTTGCGTCTTCACGTCGATGCCGCAATGGAAATGGTTCGGACGCGGTTCGCCGAAACTGCCCGACATCAGGAACGGAATGTCCACCGGAGAATGGAAACGCTCGTCCTGTGCCGCTGCCTGCAAAGGGAGCCACAAAGCCACACTCATCCACCAAAAGTGTTTCTTCATATCTTATATACCTTAATTATATATGCAAAAAACGATTACCAAGGCTGTCTCCCTTCCGTTTTCACGACGCGACAGTCCCGGCAACCGTTTGTCCATCCGACAGACCCATGGCCTGTCAACAAGCCTTAAAACTCATATCCAACCCTTTGACGGAATGGGTCAGTGCCCCGACGGAAATGAAGTCTACCCCACACTCGGCATAATCGCGCAAAGTGTCGAAAGTGATACCGCCGCTCGATTCTGTTTCAAAACGGCCGCCTATCATCTTCACGGCCTTACGCGTATCCTCCACGGAGAAGTTGTCGAACATGATACGGTCTACGCCACCCATGTCCAATACCTGTTGCAATTCGTCGAAATTACGCACTTCGATTTCTATCTTCAGGTCCTTTCCTTTTTCCTTGAGATACTCATGGCAACGGTTGATGGCGTTGGCAATGCCTCCGGCGAAGTCCACGTGGTTATCTTTCAAGAGAATCATGTCGAACAACCCGATACGGTGGTTCACGCCGCCTCCGATTTTCACAGCCGCCTTTTCCAACATACGCATGCCCGGGGTCGTCTTACGCGTGTCCAACACACGGGTATGCGTTCCCTTCAGCCGCTCCACGTACTTATCCGTCATGGTGGCAATGCCGCTCATGCGTTGCATGATGTTCAACATCAGGCGCTCCGTTTGCAGCAGGCTCCTCACCCGTCCCGTGACAACCATGGCCACGTCGCCCGGCTTCACGTGCGCCCCGTCCTCGATGAACACCTCCACTTTCATGTCCGGATCGAAGCGACGGAACACTTCCTTGGCGATTTCTATTCCGGCCAACACGCCTTCTTCCTTGATGAGCAACTTGGATTTTCCCATGGCATCCGCCGGAATACAGCAGAGCGTAGTGTGGTCTCCATCGCCTATGTCCTCGGCAAAAGCCAAATCAATCAAACGGTCATTCAATTCTTCTACTGACAACATATTTCCTATTCCTTTAATGTATTCGCAATGATTTCCCGGCAAAGATACAACATAAAAACGAAAGGAGGTGCTTTTTTCAATACCTTTCGGAAGATAAAGAACGACGGACGGCATTTTCCGACTTTTGAATAACAAAAATCAATCGGCTGAGAACGTGAAATCAATCTGCGCCAAACGATTTTTCATTCTCAGCCGATTGATTTTTCGTTTGGCGCAGATTGATTTCACGAAAGCACTATACTGATATTCAATACATTACAATATTCAAAAACCACAACAAAAAGAAAAAAGACAAACACCTTGAACCTGCCTTTACAAACGCCCGGAGCGAATCTGTCATTTGATTTTCCACACGATGAGGAGCGGATTGCCGTCGGGGTTGAACTTCCGTTCCACCTCTTGCAGCGCAGGGGGCAACGTGCCATCTTTTTCCCGATATTGTTTCAACGTTTCCGCAATGGTATCAGCTTTACTCATTATGCCCTTACCCACCGTCATGGCATGAACTTGAGGAATTTCCCTTCGCGGTCGAACATCATCAGTATACGATCATCCTATAAAGAATGCTAATTCCGTAGGGCCGAAGCCGCGACCAGCCGTCTTTTTGCTTAACTTTGGGATACAACAACCCTAAAAGCAAACCGACATGAATAGAATATGCGAACTTTTCGGCATCCGTTACCCCATCATACAAGGCGGCATGGTGTGGTGCAGCGGATGGAGACTGGCATCTGCCGTCAGCCAGGCCGGCGGATTGGGACTGCTCGGAGCAGGTTCGATGCATCCGGAAACTCTCGTGGAACACATCCGTAAGATGAAGGCAGCTACAGATCGGCCGTGGGGCGTGAACGTCCCACTGATGTATCCGGAAATAGACCGGCTGATGGACATCCTCATACGGGAAGAAGTGAAAATAGTGTTCACCTCGGCCGGAAGCCCCAAGAAATTCACCCCGATGCTTCACGAGGCGGGCGTGACGGTAGCCCATGTGGTGTCGAGCAGCAAATTCGCACGGAAATGCGAGGAGGCCGGAGTAGACGCCATCGTAGCCGAAGGATTCGAAGCCGGAGGACATAACGGACGGGAAGAAACGACGACCCTCACCCTGATACCGCAAGTGCGCCGCGCCACCGACCTTCCGGTCGTGGCAGCCGGAGGAATCGGCAGCGGAGAAGCGATGTTGGCAGCCATGGCATTAGGAGCCGAAGGGGTACAAATCGGTACCCTTTTTGCCCTGTCGGCAGAAAGTTCGGCTTCGGAAGCCTTCAAACAGCATTGCCTCGCTTTGAACGAAGGCGGCACGATGCTCTGCCTTAAAAAGCTGTCGCCCACACGTCTGGTGCGGAATGGGCTGTTCGACAAAGTGGCCGAAGCGGAGGCCCGTGGGGCCCATGCGGAAGAACTGCGCGACATTTTAGGCAAAGCGGCCTCTAAGCGCGGCATTTTCGAGGGGGACACTGAACAAGGCGAACTCGAAATCGGACAAATCGCATCGTCCGTAGATGCCATACGTCCCGCCGGAGACATCGTGGGGCAACTCGTGGAAGACTTCCGGAAAGCACAGAAGGACGTGGCCGCCATCGGCTTTTGAAGAAAGCCGGAATGCGCCCTAGCCTACCGTAGTCACAAAACCGCACAGAAACGGAGGGTTTCCGTGCCGGTTCTTGAAACTTTTTCCTAACTTTGACCCGTCAATCAAGCACATAGAAAAATAAAATGTCATTATTCAGAGTTCTCCTTTCCATCATTTTTCCGCCTTTGGCCGTACTGGACCAAGGTTGCGGATCGGTAGTCATCGTGTTCATCCTCACCCTGGCCGGTTGGATTCCGGGAGTCATTGCGGCTTTGGTCATCCTAAACAAAAAATAATAATCCGTCGCGGCCATGAAGATTACCCTACTCGTCGTCGGCAAGACGAACGACCCGCATTTCATTGCAGGCATAGAAGAATATGCCAAACGTATCCGGCACTACCTGCCTTTCGGCATCGAAGTCATACCGGAATTGCGGAACACCAAAAGCCTTTCGGAAGAACAACAAAAGGAGAAAGAAGCGGATTTGCTGTTGAAAGCGTTCCAACCGGGCGACCATATCGTCTTGTTGGACGAACACGGACGGGAACATCGTTCGGTGGAGTTCGCCGCATGGATGGAAAAGCGGATGGCGGCCGGCCTGAAGCGGATGGTGTTCGTCGTGGGCGGCCCCTACGGTTTCTCACCACGCATCTATGCAAAAGCAAACGAAAAGGTATCGCTTTCGCGCATGACTTTCTCGCATCAAATGATCCGTCTGATTTTCACCGAACAAATCTATCGGGCCATGACCATCATCAACGGTGAACCTTATCATCATGAATAACCCTTCCGGGCAGACATTCATTCGGGAAACCGCCACTCGAAATCCAATGTCACCGGAAAATGGTCGCTGTATCCTCCTTTATACAACGGGCCTTGGTAGGTGCGGAACGGACGAACGCCGCCATACGTCTTTTCCCGTTCGCACATAAAAGGAAAGGCCACTATGGCACGACATCCGTCGGAGGTATGAAACGGACGGCTATTGTCCATCAACGCCGGACTGACCAAGATATGGTCTATCGTTTCCCATATTCCACGGTAACGGTAGGAACCTTTCACTCCGTCTGCGCAGAAGGGGGAAAGCCCCGGCTCACGGAAATACGGGAAAACCACCTCGCGGAACACTCTATCCTCCACATCGGCATTGAAATCGCCCATCCACAAGATACGGGCATCGGACGTAGCCGTACGCACCGAATCGGCTACAGCCCTCACCGTCCGTGCGGCCAGCATCCGATGGCGGCGCGAAACACGGGTCGCTCCCAAACGACTGGGCAGATGGCATACGAGCACGTGCAACGTATCTCCCGAGAGTACTTCTCCTTTTACGTACAAGACATTGCGCGTGGGCCGGAATCCGGCTTCTGCGGAAAGGACAGGAATTTCATGGGACTCCAATAAACGGAAACTACCCGACTGGTAGAGCAGGGCCACGTCGATGCCTCGCACATCGGGAGAGTGGGTCGCCACGTAACGGTAACCGAGCGCACGCAGGGACGAACGCCGGGTCAAATCGAAAAGCACACTGTCATTTTCCACCTCACACAACCCGACCAAATCCGGCAAACGTTCTTCTCCTACAGCCGCAACGACCTTGGACAAGGCATCCAACTTGCGCCAGTAACGGGCCGGTGTCCATTTCTTCTCCCCACCGGGTAAAAACTCACGGTCTTCCTTCAGGCTGTCATGACGGCAGTCGAACAAGTTCTCCACATTGTAGAACATGACCCGGAAAGGTTGCTGCCCCTTGACCGGAAGCCACGCGCTCCATCCACAAAGCAACGCCGAAAGCCAAACAAGCGGTTTCATTCTTCGGGCACGAATTCATAGCACCCGGCATCCGGTACCGGTTCCGTCAAACGGTCTGTCCCGTAACGGTCCGTCGGATAACGGGCGGCCCACTCCGTCGAGCCTTTGCCACGTGCAATGGAATTGTCTTTCAAACGGAAATCGTACAGATAGTTATCCGTATCGAACAACCGGAACTGTTCTTGGCCGGAACCCTCCTCGTCTTTCTTTTCATACACCACGCCGACGAAACGCGAGGCATCGTCTTCCGCCTCGACCGTACGAAGCACGCAATTCCCGAAATAGTAATCCACATCCTTGTTCTCGTCTTCCAGATTTCCCGTCACCACATCGTCGGCATATCCCGTCACCAGACAGTTCAGGAAATGGGCATGCTGGAGAGGATAATCCAAAGCTAACCATTTGTTGGCCAAATACAAGGCATCGCCCCGCTCAGCATCCCAAGGATAGAATTGCGCCAACGTGCAATGCACGAACTCGGCCCAACCCCCTACCACGGCCACACAATGCCCTAACGTGTTGCTGATTTGGGTGTTGCCTACCGACGCACGGCAATGGTACAGCCCCAATCCTTCGCCTCCTACGTTATGAATCACGCTGTTCTCCAACGTCAGTTTCATCGCGTCCGTGGAAGAGCTGTCGCACGCAATGCCGTAGGAAGCACTATGGATGTCCACATGGTTCAGCCGGTTGTCCGTACTCGTGGCCTTCAGCCGTATGCCCCCCCAACGGGAAGGCGTATTGTCGTATGGCAGGTAGTCGAACATCCGGTCTGTACGGTCGCCACGGAACACCACCGGACGATCGACCGTCCCTTCGGCCACGATACGACCGTGCACCCAAAGGTTAGCCCCGTCGTGGAAATACAACTGTACACCTGCGGCCATGGACAATGTCACTCCCTCTTTTACGGAAAGGCTGTCGTACACCACAATCGGACGTCCGGCCTCCAACAAAGTATCGGCTTCTATCACCCTGCCACGCCACATATAGGCATCCTGCCCCACTGCTGTAAGAATGACATGCTGCTCCGCCCCGCTCTCCAAGGCAAAAATCAGGGTGTCGTTCAAGGCTACGGGGGCATCCTGCCCGTTTTCCGGCATCGTCACCTCTGCAAAGACACGGATACTGTCTCCTGTACGCACCTCGAAATCGTATGCCCGTGCCCCGCTTTCAGGCTCCAGATAGGAACCGTCCACATTCACCCGAAAGGGAGTGGCATACGCTTGTTTCAGACGTACGGACGCAATACGCAGGCCATCTGCGTTACGGTTGTAAACCATCAGTTGGCGTGTGCTCGACCCTACGGTTGAAATCACGGTGTCGAACCGCACCGTATCGGCAGAAAAGGATAACAGCGCACTGCGGTCGGTCGTGAACGACATGGAGTCGTCACAAGACGTAAAACCGGATACGGCCACGACGCCCCACACAAGGACTGAGCCACAAAGGACGGATATTTTTCGCATATTCATAAATTCAAAAAAGGCATATCTGCCTTGTCATAACGCAGATATGCCCCGCTTATTTTAGGCTTTCACCGGAATATTCTTCAAAATGGCTTTGATATGATCCCAAACCATGGCAACCGTCGGTATCAGCAACCGTTCGTCAGGCGAATGTACTCCACGCAACGTCGGGCCGAACGACACCATGTCCAGACCGGGATACTTCTCGCTGAACAACCCACATTCCAATCCGGCGTGTATCCCCAACACTTTCGGTTCTTTGCCAAACAAGGCTTTGTAAGTTTCCACCGCTATTTTCAAAATCTCTGATTCCGGATTCATCTTCCAACCCGGATAGCCTTCGCCCACTTCCACACGGGCACCAGCCAACTCGAAAGCGGCTTTCACCATATTGCTCATGTGGTGGCGTGCACTCAGTATGCTGCTGCGCTGACTGGTTTTCACCAGAATCTTATTGCCGTCCGTCAGACGGATACTGGCCAAATTGGAACTGGTCTCCACCAAATCTATATCCTGCGACATGGAAAGAGTACCGTTGTGCACGGCCTGTAAAGCCCAAATGAGCTTGCGGGCGACTTCGCGCTCCACGGCTTCCGGCCTCGCGCTTTCGCTCTGCAACTCGAAAACCATGGTCTTTTCGGTCACGCTGTATTCTTCTTCCACATCGGCACTGAACAGATTCCAATCCACACGGATGCTCTCCTTGTCCTTCATCGGGATGGCACAAACCGCCATCGCTTCACGGGGTATGGCGTTGTGCAGACCTCCGGCCTGGATGTCGCATAAATATAAATCGTATTTTGCCCAAGCATTATACAGAAAACGCGCCAGTATCTTGTTGGCATTCGCCCGCTTCTTATTGATGTCGTCACCCGAATGTCCGCCCGTCAATCCTTTCACCTTCACTTCGAAGAAAAAATAATCCTGCGGAACATCCACCGGCGTAAAGTCGAATTCAGCCGTAGTTGCCGCTCCCCCGGCACAACTTACGAACAACTGCCCTTCGTCTTCCGAGTCCAAGTTCAACAAAATATCACCGGACATGAAACCAGGCTTCATGCCGAACGCACCGCTCAAGCCCGTCTCCTCGTCACGGGTAAACACACATTCTATCGGGCCGTGGGCAATATCCGAAGCATCCAACAAGGCCAACTCCATCGCCACGCCTATCCCGTCGTCGGCCCCCAACGTTGTCCCGTCCGCACGCAACCAATCGCCATCAACCCACGTACGAATCGCGTCTTTTTCAAAATCGAACTCCACCTCACGGTTCTTCTCGCAAACCATATCCATGTGGCTCTGTAAAATCACCGTCTTACGGTTTTCCATCCCCGGAGCCGCCCCCTTACGAATCAATACGTTTCCCGTCTCGTCCACTTTGCATTCCAAACCTCTTTCACGGGCAAACTGTTCCAAATAAGCTATCATCCGCTCTTCTTTCTTGGAAGGACGGGGTATCCGGTTGATTTCTGCAAAAAACTTAAAAACCTCGGTTGGTTTCAATGAGTTCATTTCCATATCCATAATTTTATATATTCATTCTACTAAATTTGGTTAAAAGCGAAGATACGACACAAATCCACGCTTTTAAAGTTTATCTTTGCAGCACAAATATACGCAAAAATGTTGAAGACACTATTGTTTACCCTGATAATTGTGGCCATAAGTATGGCATTCTTTGCCATAAAAATCCTTTTCAAGAAAAACGGCCGCTTCCCGAACACCCACGTAGGCCATAGTGCGGCTATGCGCAAACGGGGCATCACGTGCGTACAAACCATGGATGCCCTGGAACGCGTGGAAAACCCACATAAAATCAATGAACGCAGTACAAGAAAATCATAAATAAAGAAAAAATAATGAAGAAAAACAGTATCATTGGCGCAGGACTTATCACCTTGGCAGCCACATTCGCCCTGACGGGATGTAACAAGTCGGCACCGGAAGAAAAAACAAACACTCAAGCTACGGAAATCCCTGCAGGCGGATTGAAAATCGCATACGTGGAAATCGACACTCTGATGTCGCAATACAATTTCTGTAAAGACTACACGCTCCTGATGAACAAAAAGGGAGAAAATATCCGGGCTACATTGGCCGGAAAAGAACGCGCCCTCCAGGCTAAAGCCGCAGAACTGCAAAAGAAATATGAAACCAACCAGTTCACCACCAAAGAACAAGTGGAACAGGCTCAAATGACATTGGCCAAACAACAACAGGACTTGCAAGCATTAAACGACCGGTTGATGAATGATTTCGCCGCAGAACAAGCAAAATACAACACCGAAATGCGCGATTCCATCCAAGCATTCCTGAAAGAATACAATAAATCAAAGAAATTCGATTATATCATCAGCAAGGCGGGAGACAATATCTTGGTAGCCAACGCTAAGTACGACATTACTAAAGACGTGGTAAACGGCCTGAACAAGCGGTACAAACAGAAACCGGAAATGGCCGAAAAAATCAGCGGAAAAATCAAAGAATAAAAATAAGGCATCCTCTCACCCGAAAATGAGAGGATGCCTCGTTTTAAAGGAAAATACGGAATCCCATCTTATGGATGTATCTCATAATCCCAATCCTTAAGGGCATATCCCCAATTTTCATTCACCAACTGAATGGTACGGGGCTTATACTCATATTTGTTCTTTTTGTAGCCTTTCTTCCGGTCTGTATATCGGCGTATGGCAGCCTCGGCACAATGAAACTCGCGAATACCTAATTTTTCATACGCGAGCTTCGTAGTCCCGAATGCATCAGCCTCAAAATCCTCGAATTTCACTTCGAAAAGATTTCCTTCCGGCACATATTTTTTCTGTTCCTCGTAGGCGCGGTAAAGCTTTGTATAGGTAAGAAGAATATTCTTCTCCATCTCCTCGTCGCTGATATGCTGTAATTCCAACGGCTTGATGGTGTTGGTGAAGAAGCTACGTGTGCTCTCGAACACCGTATAGGGGTTACGCATCAGATAAATGAACTTGGCATTGGGAAACATTTCGACCAAGGCTTTTACACGTCCCGTATGAGGCGGGTTCTTGGATAAATACACATCACCTCCCGTCGTACAGTACCTGGAAATCTTCATCAACTTCACAAATGTTTCCTTGAATACCTGAAGTTCCTCTTTCGTAATGTTCTCGAACGTCAGATACTTGTCGCAATATTCCTGCCATTTCTGAGGAAAGAACCAAAAGTCATAGAAGGAATAAGGCATCATGTTCGACAAAGCGAATTCTTCCTCCTGCGGCAGGTCGGGAGCCAACTCCATATTATCCGTCGGACGCTTGTCCGGCATAAGCCACCCCATCGTCTTCTTGAAGAACGGTTGCCCGAACATCATCAGATGGGGAAATACAGTCTGGTACGTTGTCGTATAGCAAAAATTATCGTCCTGAGCAAAGATGTTGTGCACAAAAGTCGTACCGCTTCTCCAATGCCCGAGGATGAAAACAGGATCGTGGTCGAATTCGTACGCCCCCAACTTCTCCTCAAACCTGTGGTCTTGGATAGGTGCCAACAAACTCAACAGCCTGCATACGCTTTTCGTCAGATAATACTTGGTACGCTTGTCCGGAGCTATTTCCTGACCACGCGTCATTTCTTTAAACGTTTTCCAATCGGCACCTACTAACGTATTGACCGGAAGTTTGCTGAACTCTAATAATCCCATGAAACTTTGATTTTTAATTAAGGTTATTCTTTAATGATTTCTATCGCGAGACCTTGCCGTCCCAAATCTTTGACCGCTTTCTCTATGGCTTCGTAATGCTCTTTACCAATACCTAATTTAGGCAAGTCCAACTCCGGAAGACGCTCAACGTCATTCTCCTTGGCTTCCACCGGACCGATAATCATGCCCACAGCACTGGTGTTGTTCGTAATCGGATCTATCAATATGAAGGAACCGGTTGCACGGTTCTTCTGATAAGCATCAAAAAATATGGGTTTTGCCGTCGTGATATGCACTTTCCCGATTTCATTCAAATGAAAACAGTCTGCCGGACGCTGCTCCATCGTATTCACATCTACCTGATAACAAATCTCACCTACCGTGGCACGAGTCGTATTCGTATTATGCTTCAGATAAAAATGCTTGTTACGGTCCATCGGTTCTTCGTCCATCCATACGAGCATCGTCTCGAAATAGCGCCCTACTTCCGGCACGTTGTCTGGATGTACTAACATCTCACCACGTGAAATGTCTATCTCATCCTCCAACGTCAACGTCACGCATTGCGGACAAAAAGCCTCTTTCAAATCTCCGTCGTACGTCACAATACGTTTCACATGAGACTTCTTACGCGACGGAAGAGCCATGATTTCATCTCCTTCCCGTACCACACCGGAAGCTATCTTTCCGCAGAACCCACGGAAATCGAGGTTAGGGCGCAACACGTACTGCACAGGATAACGGAAATCCGTCATGTTGCGGTCGGTATGAATGGGCACGGTCTCCAAAAAGTCCAACAGGCTAGTGCCTTCATACCAAGGCGTACGCTCGGACTTTTCTACCACATTGTCACCATCCAAAGCGGAAAGGGGAAAACAAGTCACATCTTCTATACCTAATTTATCCGTCAAAGCCTTATATTCCGCTACGATGGCGTCGAACACGTTTTCGTCGAAATCCACCAAATCCATCTTGTTCACGGCCAACGCAATATGTTTGATTCCCAACAAGGAAACAAGAAAGGTATGACGACGGGTCTGCGTGATGACTCCCGTACGGGCATCCACCAATATGACGGCCAAATTAGCTGTGGAACCGCCGGTAATCATGTTGCGGGTGTATTGTTCGTGTCCCGGAGTATCGGCAATTATAAATTTGCGTTGGTTCGTCGAGAAATAACGATAGGCCACGTCTATGGTGATACCTTCTTCGCGCTCCGCCTTCAAACCGTCGAGCAACAAAGCATAATCTATATGGTCGCCGGCATTTCCCACACGTTTGCTGTCACGCTCCAAAGCCTGCAACTGATCCTCATACAGTTTCTTGCTGTCGAACAAAAGCCGGCCTATCAATGTGGATTTTCCGTCATCCACCGAACCGGCCGTCAACAGGCGCAACAAATCTTTTTTCTCGTCTTGGTCTAAAAACTCCTTTATATTTAATGTAGCCATATAATACCCTCCTGAATTAAAAATACCCTTCACGCTTTTTCTGTTCCATGGACGCCTCCTGGTCGAAGTCTATCACACGGGTCGTACGCTCACTCTTGGTGGTAGTCATCATTTCCTCCACAATCTTCTCTATCGTGTCGGCTTCACTTTCGATGGCACCGGTCAGCGGCCAACAGCCCAACGTACGGAAACGAATCTTCTTCATCTCAATCTTGTCGCGGTATTTTTCCGGCAAACGGTCGTCGTCCGGCATAATCAGTTGTCCGTCGATGTTCACTACCGGACGTTCCTTGGCATAATACAGCGGGACGATAGGAATGTTTTCCAAACGGATGTACTGCCAAATGTCCAATTCTGTCCAATTACTCAACGGGAACACCCGAATACTCTCTCCTTTGTGGATACGGGCGTTATAGATGTCCCATAACTCCGGACGTTGGTTCTTAGGATCCCACTGTTGGAACTGGTCACGGAATGAAAAGATACGTTCCTTTGCACGGCTTTTCTCTTCGTCGCGACGCGCCCCACCAAAAGCCGCGTCAAACTTATACTTGGACAAAGCATCCAACAAAGCCTTGGTCTTCATCAAATCCGTATGCACCTTACTGCCGTGCGTAAAGGGGCCTACCCCTGCCCGGAACGCTTCCATATTGGATTCCACAATCAGGTTCCAACCGTATTTTTTGGCATAGTCATCGCGAAATTGTATCATCTCCTTAAACTTCCACTTGGAGTCGATGTGCATCAAAGGGAAAGGAACCTTGCCCGGGGCAAAAGCCTTTTCAGCCAAACGAACCATCACGGAAGAATCCTTTCCTATGGAGTAAAGCATTACAGGATTCTCAAACTCAGCCGCCACCTCACGGATAATGTGAATGGACTCAGCCTCCAACTCCTGCAAATGACTCAATTTATATTCAGACATAATATTGTGATTTATTTATTGTTCAATATAAGTTCCAACACTTTATTAACCGATTCTTCCAACGTCAGAACGGAAGTATCCAACGTCAGAGCCGGATGTTCCGGCACCTCGAAGGGGGCACTGACTCCGGTAAAATCCTTGATTTCTCCCCGACGTGCACGGGCATACAAACCCTTTACGTCGCGTTGTTCGCAAACTTCCAACGGTGTGGACACATAGACTTCCCTAAAATCGTCTGCCCCGATAATCTCAGAAGCCATGTGACGGGATTCGTTCGTAGGACTGATAAAGGCTGAAAGCGTCACCACCCCCGTATCTACGAATAATTTTCCGATTTCAGCAATACGACGGATATTCTCTTTCCGGTCATCAGCCGAGAATCCCAAATTCTTATTGATACCGCTACGAATATTATCACCGTCCAAAATGCGGCACAAGATGCCACGCTTATGCAACTCCCGTTCTACACCGAGTGCCACCGTACTTTTCCCGGAACCGGACAAGCCAGTGAACCAGACCATCACCCCACGTTGTCCAAGAAGTTGTTCCTTGTCCGAACGGGTCATCATTTTTTCGTATATCGGATAGATATTTGTCGCCTCTCCCATAAACTGCTTACTTCTCTTTTAAAAATTCCAGAACAAAGGTATTAAAAATACAGATAACACAAACACAATTATGTTCAAAGGCAAGCCTATTTTAACGAAATCGGTAAATTTATAGCCTCCGATACCTTGTACAATCAAATTGGTCTGGTAACCGATAGGTGTAGAGAACGAGGCTGACGCAGCCATACAAATCACTACAAAGAACGGAGTCGGACTCACTCCCAAATGATTGGCCACCTCCAAAGCGATAGGAAAAGACAGGGCGGCGGCGGCGTTATTCGTTATCAACTCCGTAAACAGGTTCGTGATAACAAAAATCACAGCCAACAAAGCATACGGTCCGAGAGCATCGGTCATACCTATTATATATTCGGCAATGAAAGCCGCAAACCCGGAATTACTCATAGCCTTACTGATGGCAAAAGCACAGGCGATGGTAATCAACACGTCCCATGAAATGAACTTCGTATATTTCTTGGGATTGAACATTCCCGTCCAAGCCATAATCACCGTTGTGACGCAAACAAAGAAAAACATATCCAACTTCAGTCCGGGAAGAGCCCGCTCCACGACCGGAAGCTCGCCTACCGTTGCCCCGATAATCATCACCAACAACAGAATCATGGCCAGATATTTCTTTTTCTTTCCCATTTCGGGTTCCGCATCCAACACCGACAACATCAAAAACACGCGGCTGTCTCCCCACGTCGGAATAAAGGTGCCGTCTGCATCCAGAATCAACGTGTCATTTTCTGACAGGCGTACATTCATCCAATCCCCTTGGAGACGTTCACCATTACGATGCAGACTTTTTACCGTGGCTCCATAATGACGGTGAAAATCAAATTCGCGCAACGTTTTTCCGTTTCCGGGGAAACGTGCCCCCAACACAGCCTCCACGCGTACAATGTCACCCGAGTCGCTACTTTCTTCAATATCGTCATCTTTCAGGGTTCGGTCTGGCAATAAACGCTTGGCAAAACAAACCAGATAAATAATGCCCACAATGGCTATAATCACCCCGACTTGCCCCAATTCGAAGATGGAAAATCCCTTAAGACCCGCGTCTTGTATCATTCCGTCCACCACCAAATTCGTGGAAGTTCCTATCAACGTACAAATACCGCCAAGTATAGTGGCATACGAAAGAGGTATCAGAAATTTTGCAGGCGGCAGTTTCATCCGTCTTGCCCAGTTCTTGATGATAGGCGCAAAGATGACAACCACCGGCGTGTTGTTCAGAAAAGCCGAAATGAAAGCAATGACCGGCAATACACGCAGATTCGTATTGGCTACTGTAGACTTCTTTTGCGGTAACATGGCAAAAATCAAACGTTCCAACACCCCACTCTTACGTATTCCTTCACTGACCAGAAACAAAAGAGCCACCGTAATCATGCCTTTGTTCGAGAAACCCTCCAACACTTCCTTAGGGGTAAGTATTCCCGCACAGAAAAACAAGATGACGACAGAAAAAAGTATCATGCCCGGACGCATACGGTCGTAGATCAGTGCTACGACCATAGCGGCCAGACAGATTAAGACATAAACAATTTCAAAATTCATGGTATGGCATGATTGTGTAGTGTTTACTTATATTCAGACCAACTCTTTATGGACAGATCATCCATATCAATATGGCAGAAAGCCTGGATAAAGGCACTCGCCAAACGGGAGTTCGTAATCAAAGGAATATTCAAATCCACCGCAGCACGGCGAATCTTGTAACCGTTGCTCAATTCGCTTACCGTCAAATCCTTCGGGATATTGACCACCATATCTATCTCCCGGTTATGCAGCATGGCAAGTGCTTGAGGTGTTCCCTCCTCACTCGGCCAATACACCAAATGGTTCGCCACACCGTTCTCCGTCAGATAACGGCTAGTTCCTCCTGTAGCATAAAGTTCATAACCATGCTCTTTTAAAGTACGGGCTGCTTCTAGCATGTCGGCTTTCTGTTTGGCGCCACCGGTAGACAAAAGAATGTTCTTCTTCGGAATACGATGCCCTACCGAAAGCATGGCCGTAAGCAAAGCGGTTCCCGAGTCGTCACCCAAACAACCGACTTCTCCGGTCGATGCCATATCGACTCCAAGTACGGGGTCGGCCTTCTGCAAACGGTTGAACGAGAACTGGCTAGCCTTGATGCCCACATAATCGAAATCGAAAAGGCTCTTGTTCGGCTTCTCCACCGGCAATCCCAACATGACTTTCGTGGCCAGTTCTATCATATTTATCTTAAGCACCTTGCTCACGAACGGAAAACTCCGTGAAGCACGCAGGTTGCATTCAATCACCTTGATGTCGTTGTCCTTGGCCAAGAACTGGATATTGAACGGGCCGCTGATTTTCAGCTCGCGGGCTATTTGCCCGGAAATCTTCTTGATGCGACGCACCGTCTCCACATACAATTTCTGTGCAGGGAACTGGATGGTAGCATCTCCCGAATGCACGCCGGCAAACTCAATGTGCTCGCTGATGGCGTATGCCACGATTTCTCCCTCGCGTGCCACGGCATCCATCTCCACTTCCTTGGCATGCTGCAAGAACTTACTGATGACAACTGGATGTTTATGAGATACATTGGCAGCTAACTTCAAGAATCGCTCTAACTCATCCTGATTGGAACATACGTTCATCGCCGCACCGGAAAGCACATACGAAGGACGTACCAGGACCGGAAAGCCTACCTTACTTATAAATGCGTTTACATCGTCCATACTGGTCAGCGCACTCCATTCCGGTTGGTCCACACCGATACGGTTCAACATGGCCGAAAACTTCTCACGGTCTTCCGCATTGTCAATGCTCTTGGCCGTCGTGCCGAGAATAGGAATACGCTGTTGGTCCAAACGGATGGCCAGGTTGTTCGGGATTTGTCCGCCCGTAGAAACGATAACCCCTTTCGGACATTCCAAATCCAGAATATCCAACACGCGCTCGAAAGTAAGTTCGTCGAAATAAAGGCGGTCGCACATGTCGTAGTCGGTAGATACCGTTTCGGGATTGTAGTTAATCATCACCGAACGGAAACCCTCTTTACGGATGGTGTTCAACGCCTGCACACCGCACCAATCGAACTCGACGGACGACCCGATACGATAGGCACCCGAACCCAAAACCACAATACTGCGCTTGTCGTGTTCGTAATGAATGTCATGGGCTATGCCGCTATAAGTCATGTACAAATAGTTCGTCTGCGCCGGATACTCGGCAGCCAACGTGTCTATTTGTTTCACAACCGGTACGATACCTGCGGACAAGCGACGACGGCGCACTATCAGCGAAGCCTCTTCGATGTCCATTTCCTCTTCCATACCCAAGGCACGGGCTATCTGGAAATCCGTAAAGCCTTGCACCTTCGCCCGGCGCAACAAGTCATTGTCTAGCACATTGATGCTTTTGCAGGCATGCAAAGCCTTGGACGTATCCTTGATGTTCTGTAGTTTTTGCAGGAACCACTTGTCTATCTTCGTCAGTTCATGAATCCGGTCTATCGTATAACCTTTCTGCATGGCCTTGGAGATGATAAAGATACGCTTGTCGGTCGGTTCGTGCAGGGCGGCATCGATGTCGTCGATTTGCAGTTCCTTGTTCTCCACAAAACCATGCATCCCCTGGCCTATCATGCGCAAGCCTTTCTGGATAGCTTCCTCGAAAGTACGGCCTATGGCCATCACCTCGCCTACAGACTTCATGGAGGAACCCAACTCGCGGTCCACACCTCGGAACTTGCCCAAGTCCCAGCGCGGTATCTTGCACACCACATAATCCAACGCCGGCTCGAAGAAGGCCGATGTCGTTTTCGTCACGGAGTTTTTCAGTTCAAAAAGCCCGTAGCCCAACCCCAATTTGGCAGCCACGAAAGCCAACGGATAACCCGTGGCCTTGGAAGCCAAAGCGGAAGAACGGCTCAGACGTGCATTCACCTCGATGACACGGTAATCCTCCGATTCAGGGTCGAAAGCATATTGCACATTACATTCTCCCACGATTCCGATGTGACGGATGATGCGGATGCTTAACGCCCGCAATTTGTGGTATTCCGAATTGGTCAACGTCTGCGAGGGGGCTATCACGATACTTTCGCCGGTATGGATGCCGAGCGGGTCAAAATTTTCCATATTGCACACCGTGATACAGTTGTCATACCGGTCGCGAACCACTTCGTATTCAATCTCTTTCCATCCTTTCAGGCTCTTCTCCACCAACACTTGAGGTGAAAACGAGAATGCCTTCTCTGCCAACTTGTTAAGTTCTTCTTCGTTGTCGCAGAATCCTGAACCCAGGCCACCCAACGCATAGGCCGCACGGATAATCACGGGATAGCCCAGATGGGCAGCCGCCTTGCGGGCTTCTTCGATATTCCCGCAAGCATGGCTCTTGATGGTCTTCACGTCGATTTCATCGAGCTTCTTCACGAACAATTCACGGTCTTCCGTGTCGATGATAGCCTGTACCGGAGTTCCGAGCACCTGCACGCCGTATTTCTCCAAGATTCCTTCCTTATATAAGGCCACACCGCAATTCAAAGCCGTCTGTCCTCCAAACGCCAACAAGATACCTTGCGGCCGTTCCTTCCGGATGACTTTCTCCACAAAAAACGGAGTCACCGGCAAAAAATAAATCTGGTCGGCCACCCCTTCGCTCGTCTGCACCGTGGCGATGTTCGGATTGATGAGTACCGTCTCTATCCCTTCCTCTTTCAACGCCTTCAACGCCTGCGAACCGGAGTAATCAAACTCACCGGCCTCGCCGATTTTCAGCGCACCGGAACCTAACAACAATACTTTCTTTATTCCTTTATCTTCCATAGACCACCTGTTTCTTATTTGAGCAAATTTACAAAATCATCGAACATGAACTCCGTATCCACCGGACCGCTGCAAGCTTCCGGATGGAACTGCGCACTGAACCAAGGATTTACTTTATGGCGTATGCCTTCATTGGAACCGTCGTTCATGTTGACGAACAAGGGTTCCCAGTCTGCCCCGAGCGTTTCCGCATCCACAGCATAACCGTGGTTCTGGCTCGTGATGAAACAACGGGTCGTGCCCACCATCCTCACCGGCTGATTGTGGCTGCGGTGCCCGTACTTCAATTTATAAATCCGGGCACCGGCCGCTTTGCTCAAAAGCTGGTTGCCCATACAGATGCCCATGCAGGGGCGCACCGAAGGAGAAGCAAGGAACTTGCGGATGTTCGCTACCGCAGCCTCGCACGTGTCCGGGTCGCCGGGACCGTTGGCCAAGAAGAGGCCGTCAAACTCCAACGTATTGAAATCATAGTTCCAAGGCACGCGTATCACTTCCACGCTGCGACGAAGCAGGCAACGTATAATATTGTGTTTCACACCACAATCCACCAACACGACTTTCTTCCGTCCGCCTCCTTCATTGTAACGGATGACATCCTTACACGACACTTTATCCACGAAGTTCACACCGTTATAATCGGCCTCGGGTATGTTATCCGGTTCGTCGTCAAACACAATCTTGCCCATCATCACCCCGTGTTCGCGCAACACCTTCGTCAACTCGCGCGTATCCACTCCCGTGATGCCCGGCACCTGTTCCCGTTTCAGCCAGTCTGCCAGACTTTCTTTTGCATTCCAATGGTTGTAGGCCAGACTATAATCGCTTACGATAATGGCCGAGGCATAAATCCGGTCGCTCTCCATGAAAGTGGCCAGGCCATTCTCTTCCATAGTAAAAGCCGGCACGCCGTAGTTCCCGACCAAAGGATAGGTCAGCGTCATCAACTGCCCGGCATAAGACGGGTCGGTCAAACTCTCCGGATACCCCATCATGGCCGTATTGAAAACCACTTCGCCGGCCACCGGTTTTTCATAACCGAACGACTTACCGTGAAAACAGCTCCCGTCGTCGAGGATAAGTGTCACGTTTCTCATTGCAGAAATACAATCTTTATTATCTTATTTATTTGCCTTAAACACATTCTCATAATAACTGATGAACGCCCGGTTCACCAACTTCACGCCACCCGGTGTCGGATAGTCGCCGCTGAAATACCAGTCGCCCGAATGCCCCGGACAGGCCTCGTGAAGGCCCTCCAGCGTCTGGTATACGATTTCAATGGGCGTGGTGACTCCTGCCGGGCGCAACATCTCCACCATCTTGCATGAAATGTCCTCGTCCGCAAAAGGAGCGTAGATGGCTTTCACGCTGTTCACCATTTCTTCTTTAGGCAACCCCATCTGCATTTTACATTGTTCATAAACCTCACCCACCACGTGCGCCATGCCCCGTTCTTTCAACAGCTCCACGGCTGCGCGGAAAGCGATGAACTCATCCATATTGGACATGTCGATACCGTAATAATCGGGATAGCGCACCTGCGGCGAAGAAGACACCAACACGATTTTCTTCGGGTGCAGGCGGTCAAGGATGCGGATGATGCTCTCTTTCAGCGTAGTCCCGCGCACGATACTGTCGTCGATGACCACCAGATTGTCCTCGTAGGCATTCACGCTCCCGTAAGTGATGTCATACACATGCGCTGCCAAATCGTTCCGGCTGTTGCCTTCCGTAATGAACGTACGCAGTTTAATGTCCTTGATAGCCACTTTCTCGCTACGGATATACTGGCTCAGGATGCGTTCGAGCTCCTCATGCGTGGGCTTATGTCCCAACGCTTCTATCTGGGCAATCTTGGTTTGGTTCAGATACGCCTTGAAAGCGTCCAACATGCCATAAAAGGCGACTTCCGCCGTGTTCGGAATAAAAGAGAACACCGTATGTTCCAAATCCCCGCCAATGGCTTTCAGGATGGCATCGCGCAACTGCATGCCCAAAGCCTTACGCTCCAGGTAAATATCGCGGTCGCTTCCACGACTGAAATAGATTCGTTCGAACGAGCAGGCTTTCACCTCCTTGGGTTGCAAGATTTGTTCCAAACGCATCTCCCCGTCCTTATGCACGCTGACCGCCTGCCCCGGCATGAGTTCGTGTATCTGCTCCGTCTCCAACGCGAAAACCGTCTGGATGACAGGACGCTCGGAAGCCACGACCAAAACCTCATCGTCTTTATACCAAAAGGCCGGCCGGATACCCCACGGGTCACGCAGGACAAACATCTCGCCGCTGCCCGTCGCCCCGCACACCACATAACCGCCATCCCACAAGGGAGCTGCCGTGCGCAACACGTTGTTCACGTCGATGCGTTCCTCGATATAATGCGTGATATCCATGCCGGACAATCCATGCCCTATGGCTTCGGCATAAAGGCGTTCGCTTTCGCGGTCGAGCCTGTGCCCCACTTGCTCCAACATGATATAAGTGTCGGAATAAATCCGGGGATGCTGTCCTTTGGCCGTAATGTCGGCAAATACCTCATCCACATTCGTCAGGTTGAAATTACCACACAGCGCAAGGTTTTTCGCCCGCCAGTTGTTGCGCCTCAGAAACGGGTGGACAAAAGAAAGGCCACTCTTTCCGGTCGTTGAATACCGAAGGTGGCCCATATAAATTTCACCGGCAAAGGGAAGCTGCCGTTTGGCATACGTGGCGTCTGCAAGCTGTTCCGCGCCCAAGTCCCTGAACCGGGACTGCACGGAGGAAAAAATCTCGGTAATGGCACCCGTACCCAGCGCCCGTTCACGGAACATATACTCTTCTCCGGGATTCGCCTCCATCTTCACGCAAGCCAACCCGGCTCCTTCTTGTCCGCGGTTATGCTGTTTCTCCATTAAAAGGTAAAGCTTGTTCAAGCCATACATCCAAGTACCATACTTTTCCTGGTAATACTCCAAGGGCTTCAGCAAGCGTATCATAGCGATCCCGCATTCGTGTTTCAACTGCTCCATGACAATCGTTTTCTTCAAACCTTATTAGTGGGCAAAGGTACAAATAAATGCGAATACTTGCAATTTATTTCGCTATTTACGTAGAAAAAGACACTTCTTGTGACAAAAAAGAAACCTATCCACGCTTTCATGAACAAAACGAAAGACAAGCTCCCTACCTTACTTCCACATCGGAAACAAACCCGTTCATCTCTATCCCTTCCGTGCCCGTCAATTTCTTTCCGTCTACCGTGACATTCTCCAACAGCACGCCGCACACGTCGTTGCCTGCGTCATATCCTTTTATCCGCATAGGATACATTTTTCCCCTTTCGCCTTGGTAGCGGATATTACGAAAGACAAGGTTGCGAATCGGACCGCCAGGCTCACGGTTATATTTCTCATTGAAAAGAACCCGGATATCTATCAGCCGCGCCTCTTCGCAGTCTTCCACCCGGATGTCCTCGAACGACACGCCCTCCACCCGGTTCTTGTCGCCCACGCACACAGACATCACTCCACGATAGTTGTCGTCATCCTCGTCCACGTTCAGCACGTCTATGTTGCGGAACCTTACGCTGCGAAGCGTCTCCCCTTTCGGGGAACGGTCGTCACCATGGCCTCCCACGTTAATGGCATGCGCCACATCGGCCCACAAAATGGAATTCTGCACCGTCAGGTTGCTTGTCCCTCCCCAAAACCACCACCGGTGATTATAAAATGCCAGGCAGTCGTCGCTCGTACGAAGAAACACATCGTCCACCAACCAGTCATGGCAACACATCAAGTCAATCCCGTCGCTCCACCCCCGGGATGAAAAGCTCTTCACATTCCTGACCGTCACCTTCCGGCTTTCTCCGCCCATTATGGTGTAATGCTGGGGGTTGACCACCGTAATGCCTTCTACGTGCACGTTGCGCGAACGGGTGATTTCCACGCCGCGCAAAGGCCGGAACAGCATCCCTCGTCCCACAATCCGCACATTCTTTGCCCTGTCCACCCTGAGCTTGGCTTTCACCAAGGCCCCCGGCGCCAGGTAAACCGTGCAGTTGCTCGGTACGTCTATCTCATCGTTGGGCAGGTCCTTGGGCTTATGCACGCCGGGACCGAAATAAATCAGACGGCAATCTTTCCGGAAAATGTCTTTCGAACCTCCATCCCAGACCACGACGCCTTCGCCCCCTGTTCCGTCATACGTCTCCGTCTCCACAGCATTGGCAAACAAATGGAGATTACCCATACGATCGCCCCCGAACTCCACACTCAACTTGGCCGGACGCTCCAGGCGGAACGTCAAGGCGTGCCCGTCCACCTTATTATATGATATACCTCGCGAAAGAGGACGTATCTTCACGTCATCCACCGGTAAACCATGCGCCACGACCTTCACCTCCACCGGCTCGTCTGCGTCGAACTGCGCCATGGCAGCCCGGCTCTGCGTGTCCATGTCCACCTCCACTGAAAAAACCTGTAACTCCCGCCAGGCATTTTCCGTCCCGGCCTCCCTGACGTACACCTTGTAACGGTTGTCGTCCACAATGGCCTGGTCTTCTATCTTCGGATACACGAGTATTTTCGCTTGCATGGGAAAAGAAACGAAGAAGGCTCCCAGCGCGCCACATAATATCTTATTCATACTACCAACTTTACGTGAATATAATTTATATACGAACGAACATCATAAAATACCAATCGGAATACATTATATTATACTTAAAAAATATTAAATCCAAAACCCGGCATGCCATTGACATTCTGACACCATGTCATTTCCACACCCCCAAGAATTGCGTATTCGCACACAGGCAAAGGCTGCGACAAGAATAACGCAACCATACAGCCCTTCAGGAATAACAAAATGACAACCCTTACGCAAGAATATTTATCCTCTGTCACCCGTCCATGCCTTTCCTTCCGCATGAAGCGGCTCGGTGCGTAAGCCTAAAGACACATCCGGCTTGCATGATGCCACCGGATTTTGGAACGGAAAAAGTAACCCAATAAAGCCGGCACACGGTTTGCAAGCCGGAAATTTGCCGGAAAAAAGACATTTTTACGGCGTTTGAAAGAGAAACACGAGCCGACATGCGGAGAATGATTTTCCGCTTTCAGCCGAATGGTTTTCCATTCTCTTGGGATTGAATTGCATATATGCGGGAGATATGCAAAACAACAACGCATATACCGTATAAATATGCAAGAAGAGGCTCTATATGCTACGGTTCAGCCGTTTTTGGCCTGTCAGATAAAACGAAAACGCTGTCTTTTGGGACTGAAATCCTCCCATACAGTAACAAAAAGACATTCCCTACAAGCCCACCCGACATCTTCCGCCCTACGGAAAATTAATTTCTTTTGAAACCATTAGGCTGTAACGGAAAAAAGACGTACCTTTGCACAAGAATCGGTTCTGTGTGCAAGTCCTTGCGCACGGATTAAAAGGGAATCGGGTGCAAATCCCGGACAGTCCCGCTGCTGTGATGCTCCGTGAACTTTCTGAAAAAGCACCATCACCACTGGCCGTTTGTTTCTCAAGGCCGGGAAGGTTTCAGGAAGGGGGCGAGTCAGAAGACCTGCCGTTCGTTAAAAAACTGTTCTTGCTCGTGGGTTAGGAGAACATGTAGGATAAATGAAACAAAGATGATTAAAAAAGTTTTGATCGCCAATCGTGGCGAAATCGCTGTGCGGGTCATGCGCTCGTGCCGCGAAATGGGTCTGCGTACCGTGGCCGTATTTTCTGAGGCCGACCGTACGTCAAGGCACGTGATGTATGCCGACGAAGCTTACTGCATCGGCGCGGCCGAGTCGCACGAAAGTTACCTGAACATCGACCGTATCATCGAAGTGGCCGCAAAATGCAAAGCCGACGCCGTCCATCCCGGTTACGGCTTTCTGTCCGAAAATGCGGAATTTGTACGCCGTTGCGAGGCCGCAGGCATCATCTTCATCGGCCCGACAGCCGACACGATGGAAGCCATGGGAGACAAGATTGCAGCCCGCCAACGCATGATGGCGGCAGGGGTACCGGTGGTGCCAGGCACTGCCGAACCGCTGAAAGACGCCGATGAAGCCGTACGCATCTGCAAGGAAATCGGTTTTCCCGTCATGCTGAAAGCCTCCATGGGTGGCGGCGGAAAAGGCATGCGCCTCATCCATAGCGAAGACGAAGTGAAAGAGGCTTACGACTCGGCCCGTTCGGAATCCATGTCTTCCTTCGGGGATGACACGGTATATCTGGAGAAATTCGTGGAAGAGCCGCACCATATCGAGTTCCAAATACTTGGGGATGCCCATGGCAACGTGGTGCATCTCTTCGACCGGGAGTGCTCCGTGCAACGCCGCAACCAGAAAATCGTGGAAGAAAGCCCTTCGCCTTTCCTCACGCCGGAACTCCGCCGGGAGATGGGCGAGAAAGCCGTTGCCGCCGCCCGGGCGGTGAACTACCGTGGTGCCGGTACCATAGAATTTCTGGTGGACAAATACCGCCACTTCTATTTCTTGGAAATGAACACCCGCCTGCAAGTGGAACACCCCATCACGGAAGAAGTGGTGGGCGTAGACCTTGTCAAAGAACAGCTCCGCGTGGCCGACGGTGAGCCTCTGCGCTTCAAACAAGAGGACCTCTCCCAACGCGGACACGCCATCGAGTGCCGCATCTGTGCCGAAGACACGGAAAACGGGTTTATCCCCTGCCCCGGCATCATCCGCCAACTCACGGAGCCGAACGGCATCGGCGTGCGTATCGACAGCTACGTGTACGAAGGTTACGAAATCCCCCTCTACTACGACCCGATGATCGGCAAGCTCATCGTATGGGCCACGAGCCGCCAGTTTGCCATCGAACGTATGCGGCGTGTGTTGTATGAATTCAAAATCACGGGACTGAAAACCAACATCAGTTACCTGCGCCGCATCATGTACGCCCCGGCTTTTGTGAAAGGCGAATACGACACTTCATTCCTGTCAAAATATTCCCGTTCGCTGCAACGCAGCAACGGAGAGAACGAAGAGATAGAAAACATGGCCATGATAGCCGCCTACGTGGACTACCTGTTCAATCTGGAAGAGAACAGCCCCGTGCGCACGACAGACTCCCGCCCCATCAGCCGTTGGCGCGAGTTCGGCCTGCAAAAGGGAGTATTACGTATATAATAAGGAAAGGGATATTTTATGGAAATGCACATAGGAGACCGTGTCGCGGACGTGACATTGGTAAACAAAGAGGGAAACCGCGTGGAACTCACCATCGACGGCAAACCGTGTGTAGTGGACATCGTCATGGCCGAGAACGGTAGTTGCTCCATCCTGCACGACGGCAATTCCTACAATGCGGAACTTATTCGCGGAGAAGGCGGAAAGAGCTACGACGTGAACATGTTCTACCGCTCCTACCACGTGGACGTGGTGGACACGCAGGCCAAGTACCTCCGCATGAAAAAGCATGCGGACGAACGCCAACCGGATAAAATCGTGGCACCCATGCCGGGCAAGGTGGTCAGCATCCCCGTACAGCCGGGAGACGAGTTGAAGGCAGGTGACATCGCCATCGTACTCGAAGCCATGAAGATGCAAAGCAATTATAAGGTCAGTTCGGACTGCAGGGTGAAAAACATTCTCGTGACAGAGGGAGAGGCCGTACAAGACAATCAAACGTTGATAGAATTAGAACTCATACAAGAAGCATGAAAAGAGAAGAACTATATGCCCGGTTTGAGGAATTGGACAAACGGGCTTCGCAGGGTGGCGGACCGGACAAGATAGAAAAGCAACACGCCTCGGGCCGCATGACGGCACGCGAACGCATCGGCATGTTGCTCGACAAGGATACGTTCTGCGAAATAGACAAATTCGTGAACCACCGTTGCACCCGCTTCGGAATGGAGAAGAAACAGATTCCGGGAGACGGCGTGGTGTGCGGTCACGGCAAGATAGACGGACGGCAAGTGTTCGTCTATGCTTACGACTTCACCGTACACGGCGGTTCGTTGAGCGAGACCAACGCGGCCAAAATCGTAAAAGTACAGACTTTGGCCTTGAAGAGCGGCGCACCCATCATCGGACTGAACGATTCGGGAGGCGCCCGCATACAGGAAGGCATCACCAGCCTGGCGGGATACGCTTCCATATTCTACCAGAATACAATGGCCTCCGGCGTGATTCCCCAACTCACGGCCATCCTCGGCCCGTGTGCCGGAGGTGCCTGCTACTCTCCCGCCCTCACCGACTTTATTTTCATGGTCAACGAAAACAGCCACATGTTCATCACCGGACCGGATGTGGTGAAGGCCGTGACCAATGAAGTGGTGGACAAGGAAGAGTTGGGAGGAGCTTACACGCACAGCAGCAAGAGCGGTGTGGCCCACTTTGTCTACCCGACGGAAGAAGAAACACTGATGCAACTCCGCGAACTGCTCAGCTTCCTGCCGTCCAACAACATGGAGGACGCGCCGATCGTGCCTTGCAGCGACGACGCGAACCGCCGTGTGGAAAGTTTGCAGACGGTGATTCCGGAAGATCCTAACCAACCATACGACATCAAAGACGTTATCGAACCCGTCGTGGACAACCAATATTTCTTTGAAGTGATGCCGCATTTTGCCAAGAACATCGTCATCGGTTTCGCCCGCCTCGGAGGACAAACCGTCGGCATCATCGCCAACCAACCGGCATTCCTGGCCGGCGTGCTCGACATCGACGCTTCGGACAAAGCCGCCCGCTTCATCCGTTTCTGCGACTGCTTCAACATCCCCTTGGTGACGTTCGAAGACGTGCCGGGCTTCTTGCCTGGCACGGCACAAGAACATGACGGCATCATCCGCCACGGAGCCAAAATCGTGTATGCCTACGCCGAGGCCACCGTTCCCAAAATCACGCTGATTACGCGTAAAGCCTACGGCGGAGCCTATATCGTCATGGCCAGCAAGATGATCGGTGCCGATGTGAACTTTGCCTGGCCGCAAGCCGAAATTGCAGTAATGGGGGCATCCGGTGCCATCAACATCCTCTACCGTAAAGCATCGGAGGAGGAGAAAAAGACGGCTGTGGAAGCATACGAAGAAGAGTTCTCCAATCCTTACCGCGCAGCCGAGCGCGGACTGGTGGACGAAATCATCATGCCGCGCGACACGCGCCGGAAACTCATCCGCGCCTTGGAGATGACCCGGAACAAGAACCAAAGCAATCCGCCCAAGAAGCACGGCAACATGCCGTTATAACCTCAAACCCTCTGCATCCACTCCACGGGTGCAGAGGGTTTTAATTCCGTGAATAACGGAACTCACCCGGCGGCACCCCTACCACCTTTTTAAATATCAGGCTGAAGCATTGTACGTTCGGATACCCCAACAAACGAGCCACTTCGGCCGGTGTGTGCATGCCTTCCGACAACAAACGCCGGGCCGTATCCAGTCTCCTGAACTCAAAATATTCCTCCAAACCCTTACCGGTCTCGAACTTCAACAAGTCGGAAAAATAAGCCGCAGACAGATTCAGCACAGCGGCACACTGCGCCAAGACGGGCAAACCTCCTGCCGACAACCGTCCGGAATCAAGATATTCATCGAACATGCGGTCCAGACGGGCTAGCAATAGCTTGTTTTTATTTTCACGGGTAATGAATTGACGTTCGTAGAACCGCGTACAATAATCCAACAAAAGTTCGATGTGGCGCGAAAGGATGGTACCGGTATGCACATCTATCGGATGGTGCAGTTCTTCTTCTATGTGCTCCAACAGGCAAACCACCGTGGAAGTCTCCCGCCGGGAGAGGTGCAACGCCTCTTCCTTGCGATAAGAAAAGAAAGTATAATTCTTGATGTGGCTCTTGAGCGAAGTGCGGAACAGCAAGTCGGGATGGAATGCCAAAAGCCAACCCTTGGGAGGCAACGTGTCCTCCTTGCCCATACGGAAGATTTCGCCCGGCGTAAGGAATACCATCGTGGCCACGGAATAATCATAATACTTCCGGCCGCAACAGCAATAACCGTCCGGACAATCCTCTATCAACAAGATGGCATAGAATTCAAACTTCACGGCATCCTCTTCCAATTCCGGCTTTTCCAGATTGATAAGGCTCACCTGCGGATGTAACGTCTTACTGCCCAAACAATGACAACATTCGCACACGGTCTTTATGTTCAATGTCTTATTATCCCTCTTCACTCCTGTCTTTGCCATTACCCGATACATACGAAATCTTCGGCCTCGCCCGACTTGCCAGTCCCCCTACTCTTATAAAACCGGCAAATCCCTGTATCCGGTCGGCGTACATCCGACACTCTTCTTGAAAATCCGGGTGAAATGCTGCGGATATTGGAAGCCGAGACGGTAGGCAATCTCGCTCACGCTGCGGTCTGAACCGAGAATCTCCTGTTTGGCCACCTCGATGAGCTTGCCTTGGATATACTCCTGCGCCGTACGCCCTGTCTCCTTTTTGACCAAATCGCCAAAGTAATTGGGCGACAAGTTTACACGGTCGGCAAAATACTTCACCGTGGGCAGTCCCTTTGTCTGTGGAAGGTTGCTTTGGAAATAATCATCCAACAAATCCTCGAACCTGGACAGAATCCCCTTGTTCACCTTGCTCCGCGTGATAAACTGCCGTTCATAAAAACGCAGGCAATAATCCAAAAGCAACTCTATGTTACGGACTATCAGCCGACGGCTGTGCTTGTCCACCGGACGCGAAATCTCCCTCTTGATTTTCGACAGGCAATCCCGGTAAATGCCTTTTTCGTCCTCGGAAAGATGGAGGGCTTCATTCGAAGCATACGAAAAGAAGGAATACTGTTTGATGTCCTGTCCCAACGAAGTGCCACGTATCAAATCTGGATGGAACACCAAGCCCTGCCATTGAGGGCGGACACTCGTATCCCTCCGGACTTCCACCACCTGCCCCGGAGCAAAACTCGTCACCGTCCCTTCTTGGTAATCATACGTCTGCTTGCCGTAACGCAGGTCGCCACACTTTGTCTGTTTCAAAAAAAGCGCATAAAGCCCATAGTTGAACGTGACATTGTCCGGAAGGTCACGTTGGACTTCTGAAGCGTCGACCACCGAAACCAACGGGTGCAGGGTCTCTACCCCATAAAGTTTATTGTAGCAGTCCACGGTGTCAAGTTTGATAAATTCTTCCATATCGGGTTCTGTTGTTTATAAAAAGGTTCAGGCAAATATAGCGATTCCGTACCAATTCCATGCAAAGTGCCGCATTTTTCCAATAAAAATCCGTAATAAGGGGCGTAACAACCGTAATTTGTCTATCTCACAAGCCTGAAATTCTCCCGAACTTTGCCACATCAAAAAAGGAAGTAACAAAACACAACAGCATGACATTGGATGAATTTTTAAAGCATGCGGATGCACGCCTTCCCCTCGACACGCCCGACATCTACCGTTTCATGGACGAGATGAGCGACGAGGCCCGGCACATCACTTGCGAAATCAACAACGCTTACCATAGCCAAGCGGAATTGCGTGAACTGTTTTCGCGCCTGACCGGCCGCCCCGTGGACGAAACATTCAAGGCGTTCCCGCCATTCTATACGGATTTCGGGAAAAACATCACCATTGGCAAACACGTGTTCATCAACGCCTGTTGCCATTTCCAAGACCACGGAGGTGTCACGTTGGGCGACGGTTGCCTGATCGGGCACGACGTGGTGTTTGCCACGCTCAACCATGACTTCAATCCCGGAAACCGCGCTGTCATGCACCCCGCCCCCATCGTGTTGGGACGAAACGTATGGGTAGGTTCCCACTCCACCATCCTTCAAGGCGTGACCGTGGGAGAAGGAGCCATCATTGCTGCCGGTTCGGTCGTGACCAAGGACGTGCCTCACCGGACTATCGTGGGCGGGGTACCGGCAAAGCCCATCCGGAAAATCCAATGACCACACATGGAAAACAAGGCAAAGGATACAGACGGCTTGCTCGCCCTCATCCGCGAAGGCCGCCCCATGACCTTGGGTGAGCAGTTGCGCCTGACAGCAGCCTTGAGCGTGCCTGCCATCGTGACCCAACTCTCGGCCATAATCATGCAATATATTGACGCCGCAATGGTGGGCAGCCTCGGTGCGGACGCATCGGCCTCCATCGGATTGGTATCCACCACCACGTGGCTTTTCTGGGGATTGTGCGCCTCTGTTTCCACGGGATTTTCCGTGCAAGTGGCCCACCGCATCGGAGCGGGAGACTGGGGAAATGCCCGTTCCGTGCTGCGCCATTCCGTAACGGCGGTACTCACATTCAGTGTGGCATTGGCAGCCATCGGCGTTTCCATCAGCGAAAACTTGCCCCGGTGGTTAGGCGGTGATGCTGCCATCCACGCCGGCTCTTCGCTTTATTTCCTGATATTCTCGCTTTTCCTGCCCGTCCTCCAACTGAATTTTCTGGCCGGGGGCATGCTGCGCTGCAGCGGCAACATGCGCGTCCCTAGCACGGCAGGCGTGCTGATGTGCGCGCTTGATGTGGTATTCAATTTCTTTCTCATCTTTCCGGAACGGGAACTTTCCCTCGGAACACTGTCCCTCCAACTGCCCGGTGCGGGATTGGGCGTGGAAGGTGCCGCCCTGGGTACGGGATTGGCAGAATGCGTGGCGGCATGCCTCACGTCATGGCACCTCTTCACCCGGTCATCCGGACTGAAAATCCAGGAATGGCACGGGACGCACCATTTTCCCATGCGGACCACACTGAAGAATGCCGTCCGCATCAGCCTGCCGATGGGTTTGGAGCATGCCGTCATCTGCGGGGCGCAAATCATGACCACGGTCATCGTGGCCCCGTTGGGCATCACGGCCATAGCGGCCAATTCTTTCGCCATCACGGCCGAAAGCCTCTGCTACATGCCGGGATACGGGATAGCGGATGCCGCCACCACCTTGGTAGGCCAAAGCCTCGGAGCTGGCAGGCGAAAGCTCACACGCCGTTTTGCCTACATCACCGTCTTCGCGGGCATGGCCATAATGGGACTCATGGGCATCGTGATGTACGCCTTCGCCCCACAAATCATCGGCACCATGACCCCTGTGGACGAAATACGGGAACTGGGCGTGGCGGTACTCCGCATCGAAGCCTTCGCCGAACCCATGTTCGCCGCAGCCATCATAGCCTACGGCGTGTTCGTCGGCGCAGCCAACACCCTCGTTCCCTCGCTGATGAACTTCTTCAGCATCTGGGCCGTACGCATCACACTGGCTGCCGCACTCGCCCCCTCCATGGGACTGAAAGGCGTGTGGATAGCCATGTGCATAGAATTATGCTTCAGAGGCATGATATTCTTAGTCCGGCTGAGAGGAAAACGGTGGATGAAAGTCTGAAAAAAACAAGCTTGTGAAGTGCCGCCATGCGGATTTCCGGAATTCGGGTCATAACATCCGTAATCCGTCTACCCTGAAACTTCAGGCATATCCGTAACTTTGCCTGTACAAGAAAACCGTATGCCGGAAAAATGCTTTTCCGAAAGACAAAAAGACAAACCCTTAAACCCATATTACAATATGCAACTGATAAAAGACATGGAATTTGGAGGCGAACGCCCTTTGTTCGCCTCACACGACCTGCATCTGGACCACGTGGTCGTACGTGCCGGGGAGTCGGCCATCAAGGAATGTAGCAACATCCTCGCCACTAACTGCCGCTTCGAAGGCAACTATCCGTTTTGGCACGTACATGGTTTCGTCATCGACCACTGTTTCTTCGACGTGGGAGGACGCTCCGCCCTGTGGTATTCCGACCATTTGAAGATGACCGACACACGCATCGACGCTCCCAAAATGTTCCGCGAAATGACGGACATAGAAATCGAGAATGTGGAAATCAACGATGCCGACGAAGTTTTCTGGAGATGCAACCGGTTGGACATAAAGAACCTGAAGCTGCACGACGGGCGATACCCGTTCATGTTCAGCCGCAACATCCGCATAGACGGGTTGGAAAGTGATAGCAAATACGTCTTCCAGTACGTGAAAGACGTTGAAATCCACCATGCCAGGATTACCACAAAGGATGCGTTCTGGGAAGTGGAAAACGTCACCGTGTACGACTCTGAACTGAACGGCGAATACTTGGGATGGCACTCGCGCAACCTGCGTCTGGTGAACTGCCACATCACGGGAGAACAACCGCTCTGCTATGCTCGCGATTTGGTGCTTGAGAATTGTACTTTCGGCCCGGAATGCGACCGCGCTTTCGAGTACAGCAGCGTACGGGCCACCATCAACGGACCGATAAGCGGCGTGAAAAATCCCTCTTCCGGATGTATCATCGCCGAAAGCTACGGCGACATCATCCTCGACGAAAACATCAAGGCACCTGCCAACTGTGAACTTAAACTTTGGGACGAACAAACTTGTTTCAGCGACTGCGTATGAAATACGATTTTGACGAGATAATTCCCCGCCGCCATACGAATTCCTACAAATGGGACAGCGCGACGGACAGCGACGTACTTCCTTTATGGGTGGCGGACATGGACTTCCGCACGGCTCCCGCCATCACGGAAGCCTTGGCCGACCGCGTGGGACACGGCATCTTCGGTTACACGCGGGTACCCGACGAGTATTATGAAGCCGTCTGCGCGTGGTTCAAACGCAGGCACGGATGGGCCATTGAAAAGGAGTGGATGATTTATACCTCCGGCGTAGTGCCTGCCGTGTCCGCCATCATCAAGGCCCTGACCGTGCCGGGCGACAAAGTACTGGTGCAGACGCCCGTCTACAACTGCTTCTTCTCCTCCATCCGCAACAACGGTTGCGAAGTGACAAGCAACCCGCTCGTTTACGAAAACCATACCTACCGCATCGATTTCGAAGACTTGGAACGGAAAGCCTCCGACGAACGGGTAAAAGTGATGCTGCTCTGCAATCCCCATAACCCTGCCGGACGGGTGTGGACAAGGGAGGAACTGATGCAAATCGGCGAAATATGCCTCCGCCACAACGTGACGGTGGTGTCCGACGAAATACATTGCGAACTGACCTACCCGGGACATGCCTACATTCCTTTTGCCTCCTTGCCGGAAACATTCACGGGACATGCCGTCACCTGCATATCCCCCAGCAAAGCATTCAACATCGCAGGACTGCAAATCGCCAACATCGTGGCTCCGGACGAAGAAATACGCCACCGAATCGACAAAGCCATCAACATCAACGAGGTGTGCGACGTCAATCCTTTCGGAGTAATCGCCACCATAGCCGCATACCGCAAGGGGGAGGACTGGCTAGACCAACTGTTGGCATACCTGCAAGGGAATTACAGGTATATGGAAGAGTTCTGCACGGAACACCTTCCGGACTTTCCGATTTGCAAACTGGAGGGTACTTATTTGGTATGGATGGACTGCCGCACACTGGCCACGCCTTCTGCCGAACTGGAACACCGCCTGACCCGGGAAGCCCGGCTTTGGCTTAATGCCGGAGCCATGTACGGCAAGGAAGGCGAAGGCTTCATGCGTTGGAACATCGCCTGCCCTCGTGCCATACTGGCAGAAGGCTTGGAACGTTTCAAAGATTTTATCGTCCATAAAACATAATAACTTCTAAAAAGCTATAGCCCTTTCGTTTTATTCCCTATCTTTGCTGTACGAAGGCAAGGCTCTGACTTAGGACTGAAAAGCCAAATTAGATAAGGTGTTTAACGAAAAAAGAAAACGGATGAAAAAGTTCTTATTGAGTTGCGCGGTGCTTCTAAGCGCAGTGTCCTTTACCGTTTATGCCGCACAGGAAAACAACAAGGACAAAAAAGACAAAAGGGATAAAATAGAATGCTGTTGCAAAGACTGCACCTGCAAGGATTGTACGTGCAAGACGGATTGTTCGGAATGTGCCGGATGCCGTAAAAACGAAGAATGCAGCGAGTGCAGGGATTGCAGGCACGAAGGACATTGCTGTGACTACGGCCATCACCGCAAGGACAGAAGGCATCACCACCGCAGAGGAGGCTGTTGCGGCGGTGGGTGCTAATCCCCTTCCAGCATGATTGCCCATCGCAGAAAATCCGTTTGCATGTTGAAGATGATAAGACATAAGAACAAAAGGACATATCTTTCTCGTGGAAGTTATCTTGCTTTTTTGTTCGTGTGTTCTTCTGTCTTATAGGTTCCAAGATGTTTGAAAGCAGGAAATAGGCTGTTTTCAGGTGTTTCTGCGAGAAAAGCATATACAAAAACGAATCTGCGCCAAACGTTTTTTCAATCGAATGAGATTGATTTTTCGTTTGGCGCAGATTCGTTTTTCATTCTCCTGTCATCAAATCCAAGAGCTTAACTCTCTGAAAACCAAATATAGGCAAAAGATAAAAGAAATCAACAATCACGTATCCAAAGGACAGGTCAGTTGCCATCGGGTTCCTGCATCTCCACAAAGAGGCTTTCGTCCCAGTGGAACGCATCCGGACTATCCGGCACGGAAGGCCGGAAAGGCTGCACGTCTTCGCGAAGGTGGTCTACAAAAGGCAGACAGGCTTGTTTCATTCCTTCGACAACACACCGCGCTATCTGGTATGCCCCGTAAGGATTGAAATGGGTGTTGTCGGCCAAAGCTTTGGCCTGCCCCGGATAAGTACCGGCCGGATAATGCACGAAAGCCCTTTTGCTTCCTTCCTCGCCCAAAGCCTCAAACAGGACGCGCGTCATTTCCTGCAAATCTATCAAAGGCACCTGCTCCCGTTCGGCCACCCAATGCACGGCATCGGGATAGTCGGCGTGTGTGGACCGTATCTTCCCGTCCTTGAAAGCCCGACGGCAGGTCGGGGTCACCAACACAGGATGTCCGCCACGCTGCCGGACTTCGTCAATGAACGTTTTCAGGCTTGTGGCGAAGGAATAATAAGCTCCCCTTCCCGGCCCATTTTGTTTCTGGTCGTTGTGCCCGAACTCCATGAACATGTAGTCGCCCGGTTTCATTTGCGACAAGGCTTTCTTCAATCGTCCGGCACGGATGAAAGTGTCGGCACATTCGCCGCTCTCCGCATAATTGGCAAAGCATACTTCCGCATCAAAGAAACGGGGAATCATCTGTCCCCAACTGGCCCACGGCTCTTCGTCCTGGTCCACCACGGTAGAGTTTCCAGTCAGGAACAGGGTCGGGACACAGTGGTCCGGTTCAATCCGGATGGCCGCACACTGCGGACGGTCACCGTTGACTTCAATCGTAAGCTTGTCATCCCAGTTCAGCTTGGATCGTTCACGCGGTTTGATACGCACCGCCTCGGTATCGGAGATTTTCGGTGTACGTTTGTTGACTGTGAAAGTAAACGTGCGGAACTCCCCTTTCTTCGTCGGCACGCTTTCCAAAAACAAGCGGCGCGACTCCGCCCGTACCGTGGTAACGCCCGCCTCCTTGCGGTTGCCCAAAAGCACCGTGACGCGATAGTTCCCGTCGGGTACCTGTACGGAGACATAATAAGGCCGGTCTCCGCTTTCGTCCGGCGAGGCGAGCAGGTCATAGCCGTACCCTTTCTCCGGCGTATAACGGTCTTCGGGAGACAGCCGGTGTTCGGTCAACGGTGCGGCAGACGACGTATCGCCCTCCCCCAACAGACGTTGCACCGGTACACGCTTGTCCGAAGTCAGTTGCAACAGGTAACCACCATCGGCAGCATGCAACACGGAAAATCCCGTGCCGCATGCCCATAGGCCTAATATAATAAAGTGATGTCGCATCATTTCTTGGCATTAAGTTTCGGTTTCAACTCATCGGGCGAATCGTTGGTGTACATGTTCACCTTGGGAGCTTCTTTGGTGAAAAGGTCTTTGACGTGCTGCAAATCCACCGTGTATTGCGGGCGGAAATCGTCCGACTGCATGTAAGCGATGACGGCTTTGCGCATCTGGGCGATAACGGGTACCCCGCTGTCCGCATCCAACGGCATGGTAGTCATCATCAGCCGTCCGCCCGCCACGTTGGCTTCAAACAGCATACCGATCTTGCGGCTCAGGAACCACGTGTCGATGCTCTGTACGATCGGTTGGAAATCAGCCGGAAATTCCGTAAACTGCATGACCTGTTTGCGGTTCACCAAGTCCCACCACTGCATGTCGCTGTAGTAATCCGTGGGGAAGTTCCGGAAGAGCGGATGGTTGCTTTCGATGTAAAGCCCGGTGGTGTGGGGCGGACGCATCTTGAACCAACTCGTGTTCCAGAACACGGGCGTGAACTGTTGCACGATGTCCTTTCCATAAGTAATCTTTCCGGCTGCCGCCACCAACACCTTGCCTCCTGCCTTCAACACTTCTTCGGCCTGTTTGTCCAACGTGTCCGTGATGTACACGTCGCCGGTGTCCATGCAGGCCAAATCATCCAACGTCGTCTGAGGATACACCCAAAAGTCCCAATGGTTCCTGCTGCGCACTTCTTCCTTGCGGCCATCGAGGTCATACGTCCCCTTCAGCATCACCTCGAACACCATTTGCCGAGGCACATCTATCTTATCCAAAGAAACCATCACGCTGCCCAAACCGATGTTGTTGCCCAAAGCCACATCACCGTTGTACAAAGTCCCTTCCGTATACGTTTTCCCGTACTTGTCGCAGATGCGGTAAGACACTTCTGCGTCACGAATCGCCGCTTTGCCATAATGGGCCACCTCGACCGCCGCCGTAAAAGCGTCCCGGTTCCAATAGGTGAACTTGGGAATGCGCGCCAACAGCACCGTCGGCGAACAGAATTCACGGAAGTCTTCCGGTGAACAGTATTCCTTTTCGTCAAAAAAGACATCCGTCAATCCCACCAAGGCCGTACCCTGCCCGGAGTAGTCGTTCAGGGCCAACAATTGGAATCCCGCATAATCCGGTGTACGCAAGGTCCGTTCAATCTCATGTTTGTAGCATAGGGTTTGCAGCTTACCGGAAGCCATCATGAACTTGTGCGCCATCCCGCCCATGTGATTGTCGTTCAGTATGTCGCGGAATATCTCGAAGTTTTTGGCTTTGTTCACCCCCGTGTACTTACTGATTTCATCGAAATTAGGGAATACGCACCATTGTCCGGTCTCGTGGGAGACAAAAGGCACACTCACCGTGTCGATTTTCGCACGGAAGTCGGACATGCTCTCCGGTGCACGGCGGCGCCATTCGTCCAACCCGCGCACACCGGCTTTCACATGGTACATGCTCTTAGGCTGCCAAGCCCAACCGCCTCCGACCGACGCGCCGGTGTATACATGACGGCTGTCCGTCTTCTTCCAATAGTCCACGAAATCGCTCACCCAAGCCACCCAGTTGCCCGCCGGTTCGTTGCCGCAGGCCATCATGCAAAACGAAGCATAATTGCCATACGCCTTGTTCATGCGCTGTGTTTCTTCCATCAAATAACGGTCGATGTACATTCCGTTCCCCAGCTTCACCCCGTGGTTCGGCCAGCTCGGTCCTTCGGGCTGCAAATAGAATCCCATACGGTCGGCCGCCGCAAAGGCGGCTTCGGGCGGACAGAAAGAATGGAAACGCATGTGGTTCAGCCCATAGCTCCGGCAAATGCGGAACACCCGTTCCCACGACTCCTCGTCCATTGGGGCGTATCCTGTCAATGGGAAATCGCAGTTCTCCACCGTGCCGCGCAACTGGATGAGCCGACCGTTCACATAAAACATCTTCCCGTCTATCTTGAACTCACGCATCCCGAAAGCACGGGTCTGTTTGTCCGTCCCGTACTCAGAGGAGACTTCTGCCGTCAATTCATACAATGCCGGATTGAATTCATCCCACAACTGCATTTTCTCGCCCATGTCCAACACGACCTCTACTTCCGCCTGTCCTTTTTTCAGCTTCACCCGGCGGGACACAACCGGTATCTCGTGCACCACATCGGTATTGAAACTCTTGGCCGACAACTTGACCTCGGCATCAGGACGTCCTTTGCCGCGATGTAGCTTCAAACGTATCCGCACGGTGGCCGTACGGTCATGTATGTTCGGATAAACCTGTATGTCTTCGGCATACAGAAGAGGCGTGCTCCGCATTTCCATACGTCCCACCACACCGTTCCAGTTTCCCTGTGTCTGGTCGGTCACGCTATGCGAGTCCGCTCCTACACAAACGCCGTCGATACGGTTGCTGACGCGCAACGCCAAGGCGTTTTCCCCGCTTTTGACAAAATCAGTCACGTCATAACAATGAGGCACGCACAAGCTGTTGTCGCCCCCGACTTTCTTTCCGTTGACCCACAATTCCGTCTCGATATGCGGACGCTCAAGATACAATACGACACGACGGTTCTTCCAATCAGCCGGTACTTCCACCATCCTTCGGTACCAGGCCGTCCCCACATAGTGGCGGTTGGGCGTCAGGAAAAACGGCAACTTGAAGTTCTCTTCCCGACGGTATTTCTCCATGTAAGGGTTATAAAAATAGGAACTGTCGTAGAGTGACCCTGTCCACTGCGTTTCCACCGACGGCCTGTCGCCCTTCAAACGTTGCGGCATACTGCCGGGTAACAAGATACGGTCTTCCAAAGGTCGGTCGTACCACTTATCAGCTGTTCCCTTATCAGCCCTGTCGATTTGAAACTCCCACTGTCCCGCCAAGTCCAAACGACCCTGTGCGGACAGCTTCCCACCGTAAGTCAAAGCGAGCATGGCAAAAGCCGATGCCCAAATGTGATGTTTGTTCATGAAAATTAGGTTAATAAAACGATTATATTATTGAGTTAAAAACTTTATCATCTCGGCACCGGCCAACAAATAACAACCGATGGCAAAATCCTCGAAATCCGGCTTGCTGTCATATCCTACCGGCTGACCGTCTTTCGGTTCCTTACCGGTCCCTTGCACGTATCCCAGAAATCCGTCCGGATGCACCGCGTCGTGCATCAACGCATTCCATGCCTTTAATGCAGGCTCTCCAAAAACTTCGTCCGACAAGACCCCGTTGCGCATTCCCCATGCCATACCATACAGGAACAGCGCAGTACCGGTTGTTTCCGGACCTCCGTAATGAAATTCATCGGTCAGGCTGCAATTCCAGAAACCATCGCCCCGCTGGCATTTCTTCACTGAGAAAGCCATGGCAAGGAAATCATCCGTCAGCAATTTCTTGATGTCCGCAATCTCCAGCTTCTCGCCTCCGACAAACAAATCCTCCGCCCGTTCCATCTCGTCTATCGTACGTGCCAACGCTGCCATGACCCAACCATTCCCACGGCTCCAGTAGCAACTCTTCCCGTTCGGCTCCTTATAAGGCGGAATAAAATCGGCGTCACGCCACCACAAACCGTCTATCGTATTAAACAGTCCGACCTGTCCGGCACAGTCGCGCGTATAGCCATACAGTTCTCTCATCGTACGGAAATAACGGATATCCTGCTTGACTACGCCCATTTTGGCATAGACGGGCATGGCCATTTGCAAGGCGTCTATCCACGACCAATCCCCTCGTTCCGTACTGTTCACCACGTTATTGAGCATACGTTCCGTATTCCCCAAAACCTGGGCATCTTCATGCAGGCGATACAAATCAATATAAACCTGCGCGCAACATTGGTTGTCGGCATTACGTGTATGCGAACCTCCACGGAATCCCCACAAATTCGCCACAGCCCAATCCATGGCATATTCCACATAGCGAGGCTGTGGAGCAACTTCGTTCAAAGCCAACAGTCCCTCCATATACACACTGCGCGTCCAAATATTAGAGGGACGAACACCGTTTATCCGTATGGAATCCCCCGCCACAGGGTGCTGAGCCATAAAACGTTCGTTCACCAAAACCATCTGCTCTATCATAAGCTTCCTATCCGGTCGCCGACCGGCCATAAGCCCAGTGACACAAGATATAAAAAGGATTAACCACAGCGTTTTCTTCATTTAATATAGGTATTAATAAGAGCAAAGATAGTTTTTTTTCATCTTACCCTGAAAAAAATCCGGTTTTATTTTTGTATTTAAAAAATATATCCTACCTTTGCACGCGAAATCAAAAGCCGACATGGCTCAGTTGGTAGAGCATTTCATTCGTAATGAAAGGGTCCGGGGTTCGAGTCCCCGTGTCGGCTCAAAGGAAAAAGGAAGAAAATAATTTATATTTTCTTCCTTTTTTATTATCAAATTCCAGAATTGCTACTATAAGACAAAAGCAACCATCGTCTCAATTACATGAAAGATGGTTGCCTTTCCACGCGACAATCCTACTTGGGTTTCTTTAATCTTTCTATTCCTTAGCTTACCTCTAAAGCTGTTGGCCGCCTAAAATATGGCAGTCTTCCTCAGAGAGCTGTTTCAGGCACTCGGACAGATTGCTCGGCCGGATAACGATATTCGCCCGGTCTCCCTGGGCAAAGGCATACATATACTCGATAAAAATCTGATGCTCGGCCAACTTCTCCAAAATCTTAGACAGCGCACCGGCCACGTTCGGACAACTGATGCAAACCACATCGGTCAGAATCACTGCGAAATCTTTCGCACGCAATACTTCTACCGCCTTGTCTACGTCGGACACAATCAAACGAAGGATACCGAAATCCGTAGTCTCCGCCATACTGAAAGCGTGCATGTTGATACCTTGTTCGCCCAAAGCTTTGGTCACTTCGTTGATTCTCCCGCTTTTGTTTTCCAAGAAAACGGATAATTGTTTGATAGTCATACTCTTTCGTTTTTGAATTAAGCCAACACACGTTTATCTATCACTCGCGTACTTTTCCCTTCGCTCCTCGGCAGGCTGTTGGGTTCCACCAATTTCACTTCCGCACTGATGGAAAGCACGCTTTTCAGACGTTCGGCCAAACGTTTCTTCAAAGCCAACATACCGCCCAAATCGTCTGAGAAATTGTCCGGACGCAACTCCACCTGCACCTCCAACATATCCATGTTGTTTTTGCGGTCTACCACCAACATGTAACGGGGCGCAAATTCCGGCATCTCCAGAATCACGTTTTCCACCTGCGAGGGGAACACGTTAATGCCGCGTATGATCAGCATATCGTCGCTCCGTCCGAGGATACGCGTAAAGCGTACACTGGTACGTCCGCATTCGCACGTGCCGGGCATCAATGTCGTCAGGTCTTTCGTACGGTAGCGCAACAGCGGCATTCCGGTCTTCGTCAGCGTAGTCAGCACCAACTCCCCTTCTTGCCCGAGCGGCAGTACCTCGCCGGTTTCCGGATGGATGATTTCCGGATAGAAATGGTCTTCCGCGATATGCGAACCGTTCTTGCAGCCGCACTCGTAAGCTACGCCCGGCCCCATGATTTCACTCAATCCGTAAATGTTGTAGGCCTGAACGCCCAAACGTTCTTCTATCTCGCGGCGCATGTTCTCCGTCCACGGCTCCGCCCCGAACGCGCCGATGCGCAACTTTAAATCGTCGGCCGAAAGCCCTTGCTTATGCAACGCCTCAGCCAGATACAGGGCATAGGAAGGCGTACAGGCAATACCCGTCACTCCAAGGTCTCTCAACAGACGGATATGTTTCTCCGTATTCCCGGTAGAAGTAGGCAATACGGTAGCCCCCAGATGCTCCACGCCATAATGGGCACCCAGTCCGCCCGTAAACAACCCGTAGCCATATCCCACGGAAACGATGTCTCCACGCGTCACGCCATAGGCCGTCAACGCACGTGCTATCACTTCTTTCCAAATCTCCAGATCACGATAAGTATAACCTACGATGGTGGGATTACCCGTCGTACCGGAGGAGGCATGGATACGGACTATCTCGGACATGGGCGTAGCCAACAGGCCCACCGGATAATTATCACGCAAATCCGCCTTGGTCGTAAAAGGCAACTTCACAATATCGTCTATCGTACGGATATCATCCGGAAGCAAATCCATTTCCTGCATCTTAGCCCGGTAGAAAGGCGTGTTATGATATACCAAATCCACCAACTTGTGCAGCCGTTTCCCCTGCAAGTCACGCAATTCCTCACGACTCATGCACTCTTTATTCTTGTTCCAAATCATGTTTTCCATTTCGTCTAATTTAAAGGATGATCCAAACGGAAAGCCTTCATCCGCTCCTCCATGACCGAATAAAGTTCCTCACGCATACGAGACGTACACGCCCGCACGCCGGGCTGACCGCTACCAGTTGTCTCCAACGAGATACTGCTCACTCCATAATATAACAGCTCGCGCAACAATTCGCCACCACTCATCCGGCCATAACCCACGGTAAAGAAAAAACCGTCACCCACCGGCCGCGTCACATCGTAGTCATACACGATGTGGAACCCGTTGTCGGTGAATATCTTCTTCATCCGTTCGGCCCGCCGGGCATATTCACGCACGTCGGCTGCAAAATCCAATTCGCCGTCCGTGGCCGCACGCAGCATTTCGGCATAGCCATACTGCGTGGATGCCGTACAGCCGGAAGTTATCATATACAGCACCGAAGCCACGAAAGTCTGCCCGAACACGCCGGAGTCGCCGTAACGCTCGGCCAACGCCGGATAATGCGTGTCGAACAATTTGTCGGACACACAAGCCACGGCCATCCGCTGACCGGCATAGCTGAAGATTTTGGAGGAAGACAGCATAAGGATGTAATTGTCCGTATAGCGGGCCACCGTAGGCGGATAAGGTGCCTTCCAAGGTTGGCCCAAGTCCTGACGGAAGTCCATACAGAAATAAGCCATGTCTTCCAATACGATAACCCCGTAACGGGTGGACAACTCACCGATAATCGCCAGTTCGCTGTCCTCCAAGCAAATCCATGCCGGATTGTTCGGATTGGAGTAAACGATAGCCGCGATGTCGCCCTGTTTCAGATAACTCTCCAGCTTCTCCCTCAACGCCTCTCCCCGGTAATGGTAGATGTCGAACTGTTCCCACTTCGCCCCGATGATGCGCAACTGGGATTTCTGGATGGGGAATCCCGGGTCGATGAACAGCACCTTGTCTTTTCCCGGCACGCACTGTGTGGTAATGACGAATGCCCCGAACGAGGCAGCCACCGAACCAGTCGTCGGAATGCAAGCCCGTGGCGAGATGTCTATATCGACAAAAGCCTTCACGAAGCGCGAAGCTTCGCGCTTCAGTTCTGGAATCCCGTCGGCTGCAGGATACTGCGCCCCCACTCCACGGTCCAAAGCGGCCTTCTCCGCTTCCACGCCGACACGATTGGCAGGCAGGCCCGGCGAACCTTGATCCATTCGGATGAATGGAATCCCCGTCTGTTGTTCCAACCGGGAAGCCACCAACAGCACCTCGCCGATGGTGGCATGGGCGAGGTCGGCAATCTGCAACTCCTTTACTACAGATGCCACCAACTCTTCACTAAAAACCTGATGTCCCATATCCGCTTACTTTAAGTCCGAAGCCGCATGCCCCAAATCGAAAGCCCGGCGGTTCATTTCCACTACAGCCTCCCCTTTTGTCCCGAACACACGGGCGATACTTTCACGCAACTCCTCCACAGACAGGATGTTCAGGTAACGGGCCGCAGCCCCCAACAGCATCACATTGGCGCACTTCGGCATGGAATGTTCCTTGGCCAATGCGTCCACATCCACCATGACGACATGGGGCAATGCCCTCAATTCGGCCATCAAAGCCTCGTCTTCGGGATAATTGGGAATGTTTTTGAACGGGGAAGAAGAGGTAATCACCCAACCCTCCTTATTTAAATAAGGTATATACCGCAAAGCCTCCATCGGCTCCAACGAGAGAATCATGTCGGCAGTTCCTACCGCAATCAAATCGGAAGCAATCTCCCCGTCGGACAAACGCAAGTTGGACTGCACGTCGCCTCCGCGCTGGCTCATGCCGTGCACCTCAGCCTGTTTCAAGGTCAACCCTGCCTGCGTGGCAGCCTCACCGATGATGGTGGCAATGGAAAGGATGCCTTGTCCTCCCACGCCCGAAAGAATTATATCTTGTTTCATGCTTTCTTTTCTGCTCTTTTCTGTTTCAACTTTCTGTTCAAGGTCTGTATGCACTCCCGGCGCGGGATGATGACCGACACCCCTTTGTACTCTATCTCTTCACGAAGAATACGCGTAATCTCGTCCATGTTCTTAGGCAACGGCACCACTACACGCACATGTTCCGGCTCCACCCCAAGCCCCAGGCAAATCGCCTCGAACTTGTTCGTACCGGCAGAGTCTTGCCCGCCGGTCATCGCCGTAGTCAGGTTGTCCGATATGATGACGGTAATCTGCGCCTTGTCGTTCACGGCATCCAACAATCCCGTCATCCCCGAATGGGTAAACGTGGAATCGCCGATGACTGCGATGGCCGGAAACACACCGGCATCGGCCGCCCCTTTAGCCATCGTAATGGAAGCCCCCATGTCGAGGCAAGTGTCTATGGCACGGAAAGGCGGCAAAGCACCTAATGTATAACAACCGATGTCGGCAAACACGCGTGCATCGGGATATTCCTTTACCACTTCGTTCAAAGCCGTGTACACATCGCGGTGGCCGCATCCCTGACATAAGGCAGGCGGGCGTCCCACCACATTCTTCGGGGCATCGAAGTAACGCTCCGGCCGGTGTCCCATAGCCGCTGCCACGCTGTCCGGCGTCAGTTCCCCCGTACGCGGCAAGTCGCCCGTCAGACGACCTCGTACGGGATAGTCTGCGGACAGCATCCCCCTCACGAGTTCTTCGGCAAAAGGATGGCCGTCTTCCACCACCAGAATCTCACGACTGTCGGCAGCCAAGCGCCGCACCAAGTCAGCGGGCAAAGGATATTGGGTGATTTTAAGAATGTTGAACTTCTCCGCCGCCTCGCGTACCTCCGTCACATAGTTATATCCTATACCGCAGGCCAATATGCCCACCGGTTTCTCTCCCGAAGCCTGTTCGTAACGCGTGTAAGGAGCTTCGGCCGCAGCCTGTTCCAGACACGGTTGCTGTTCCACCAATGCGGCATATTTCCGGCGCGAATTGGCAGGAAGGAGCACCCAACTGGCCGGATCCTTCGCACAGGGCAACGCCCTCACCTCTTCGGCTTCTTCCTTCACCGTCACAGCGGCACGGGAGTGCGCCAAACGCATCACGATACGCATCAGCACCGGCAACTTCTCCCGTTCGGAAAGTTCGAAGCCGTATTGCATCATGTCGTACGCCTCTTGTTGAGTAGACGGTTCCAAGGTCGTTATCATGGAAAACTTACCGTAGAAACGGGAGTCCTGTTCATTCTGTGAAGAGTGCATGGAAGGGTCGTCCGCCACAACCACGATCATGCCGCCGTTCACGCCCGTAATGGCAGCGTTGACAAAAGCATCGGCCGCCACGTTCAGCCCCACGTGCTTCATGCAGGCTATCACACGCGCACCGGCGTAGGATGCCCCCAAAGCCGCTTCTACAGCTGTCTTCTCATTCGTACACCACGTGCTGTGCAAGCCTCGCGCACGCGCCAACGGGTGCCGTTGGATATATTCGGTGATTTCCGTGCTCGGTGTCCCCGGATAAGCGTATACTCCGCGAATGCCCGCATGGATAGCCCCGAGAGCTATGGCCTCATCACCTAACAAAAGTTTCTTTTCCATATCTTTATATCTACTGAGTTTAAATATTCAATGTAAAATCATCGGCATCATCCAATACCGGAAATTTGCGGCGAAATTCGGCCAGGCTGTCCATATCCACCTCCACCGTCACGGCATCTACCCGGCCCTGCTCACAGGCCGCTACCGTACGTCCGTAAGGGTCTATCACCAACGTGCCTCCGCAATACTCGCAAGACGGATCCGTCCCCACACGGTTCACCCCCGCCACATAGCACTGGTTTTCGATGGCCCTTGCCCGTAGCAAGGCCAACCAGGCTTCCACACGCGGCGTAGGCCAACTGGCCACATAGAGCGCCACGTCGTAGTCCTTCCGGTTGCGCGCCCATACGGGAAAACGTAAATCGTAGCAAATCTGGAGCAGGATTCGTACACCCCGGAACTCCACGACCACACGTTCCCGCCCGGCTGTAAAACGATAGTGCTCTCCACCGTACGTGAACAAATGCTTTTTGTCATACGAACGGACCGCCCCGTCCGGACTTACGAAATAGAAACGATTATAATACTTTCCGCCTTCCTGTACGGCCACGCTACCGGCCACGGCACAATCGTGCCCTGCGGCATAGCGGCGCATCCAGCGCAGCGTATCACTGTCCGCCGGTTCGGCCAGTCCTTCGGGTTGCGTACAGAACCCGGTGGAGAACATTTCGGGTAACACATATACATCCGACCCGGGACAAGCCTCCATCGCCTGCTCGGCATTCCTCACATTAGTTTCCGGATTCCCCCATGAAATATCTTGTTGCAAAAGTGTTATTTTCATACAATTTTGATATTAGATAGGCACAAAGGTAACGAAAATAAAAGAAAGAAGCATCTTTTTCCGATAAAGTATTCAAAAAAAGTAATGAACAAACGCAGCTCCGCCGCCTTTTTCCATGAAAAGGCGGCGGAGTAGCACGTTTTTTAGGGCTATATCTTTATTCAAAACGAAGACGGTAACTCTTCCCGGCCGATGTAGGAAATACCACTGCGCCATCGGCCTCCTGCGTAAAAGCCACCTTGCCGCCTTTCGACTTCTTCACCTCGACAAGTTTGGCATCCGGCAGGTACATCCGGCATTCCTGTCCGGCAGCTGAATACACCCGGCCTTCCACCATCTTCCCGTCTTTCCACGCCACGTCGAAAACAAAACCTCCTTTTGCCTTCAGACCTTTGAAATGCCCGTCATCCCACGCCGAAGGCAAAGCAGGCAACAGATGCACGCCCTTCACGGTGTTCTGCAACATCATCTCGGCGATACCGGCCGTGGCTCCGAAATTTCCGTCTATCTGGAACGAAGGATGGGCACAGAACAGGTTCTCATACACACCTCCTGCATTGTCGTCCATGCTCACCACCGTCACGTCCGTAATATTTTGCGCCTGTTTCAACAAACGGTAAGCCCGTTCGCCATCCCACAAGCGTGCCCAACAAGCCACTTTCCAAGCCCGGCTCCATCCCGTGGCACCGTCGCCCCGTGAATCCAAAGCCACTTTGGCCGCCTCGGCATAACGTTTGTCCTTCAGGTAAGAAATCTGGTCGCAGGGGTACAAGGCCATCAAATGGGACAAGTGTCGCTGATGGTCTCCTTGTTTATCCTCCTGTATGGTCCATTCCTTGATTTGCCCCCACGAACCGATATGCAGGCCGTTGTCCAGACGGGAGAATTTCTCTTTCAGTTCCGATACGAAAGCATCATCGACAGCCAACACACCGGCTGCAGCCAATGTTTCCTCGAACAAGGCGTACACCAACTGTTGGGCGTAGGCCACGCCGTCTTCCCAAGGCCCGTGTTCGGGCGACCATTCGTTGGGAGCCACCAACCGTCCTTCTGTATTTTCCTTCAAGCGGTCGAACCAATACTGGCAAGTCACCTTCATGACGGGCCAGGCCGTGTCGCGCAAATATTCCTTATCTAAAGTATAAGCATAATGTTGCCACAGGTGAGTGCAATACCAGGCATTGGCCGGACGGTTAATCAACCAGTCCGTATAACCGAAGATATTGTTCTGCGTGTGTACGGCCCATCCGCGACAATTCTCTTTCCGTGCCACTTGTTGCCACGAGCCTCCGTCCTTCAAAGCCTCGGTAGACACGTAGGTGATGAACGGGGCATAGCATTCCGAAAGGTTGGCCACTTCGGCAGGCCAATAATTCATCTGCACGTTGATATTGCTATGGTAGTCGCACTCCCATGCAGGATTGTTCACGTTGTTCCACAACCCCTGCAGGTTACTGGGCAACTGGCCTCCGCGCGAAGAGCCGAGCATGAGGTAACGCCCATACTGGAAATAAAGCATGTCGAGGTAAGCATTGTCTTTATGCTCACGCACGAGCACGTCCGTCGTATAATCCGGCTGCTCCGCATCCAAATCCAACTCCACACGGGCAAAGAGAGGCTGGTAGTCCGCCAAATGCGCCGCTTTCAACTTCTTGTAAGACTTCCGCGCAGCCTTGTCCATCCGGGCCGATACCCGTCGGTGTATCTCGTCCGCATCTCCGTGCGTGTACGTCGGCGAAGCGAGGTCGAAATTGGTCGCACCGGTCAGCACGACCGTCACCGCATCCGCCCCTTTCACCTCCAACCGGTCGGATTTCGTCTCCACCATGCCGCCGTCGGCCTGCAAGCGAGCCTGTGCCTCGTAGGACAACAAATCCAACGTGCCTTTGATGGTCATCGTATGGCCGTCCACCCGGGTCGTCCCCTGCCGTCCGTCCTGCATCCGCAGGGAGAAGTTCAGTTTGCCTTTATGTCCGGGCGTCGTCAGCCGCACCACAATCACGCTGTCCGGATTACTGGCAAAATATTCGCGCAGGTAGTCCACTCCGTCAATCGTATAAGACACACGTCCTATGGCATCGTCCAAGGAAAGTTCCCGACGGTAATTGGTGCAAGTTTCCGGCGTATCGAACTCGAAAAACAAGTCGCCCATGTTCTGGTATGCCCCACGCCGGGTCGTACTGCCGGCCCACAACGTCTTGTCGTTGAACTGCAACCGTTCCTTGGCCACACCCCCGAAGAACATAGCCCCGATTCCCCCGTTACCGACCGGCAAGGCCGATGTCATCCACACTTTAGCCGGCTCGTCATACCACAGTTTCATCGGTACGCGTTCCGCATCTGCCGCCGCTGCATACAAACAAGCGGCCAGACCTAAAAAGTATTTTCCCACTCTCATTTTCGTGTTTCTTTTCTTTTGTTCTTATATTTAACGTAATGAAGTGCAAAATTAACGATTCCACGCTTCAAACAGTAGAACAAACCCGTCAAAAAATAGGAGAATATCGATAAAACGGCCTCCACTACCGCCTAAACCATGCTTCATGCAAAAAAATATCCCATCGCAAATATTTTGCAATCTTTCCCAAAAACATACTTCCTTTCCCGGATATTTTGACTATTTTTGTTTTCACGAAAATAGGATGCGGCACGGCATAGCCCAACCAGGGAAACTTTGTTTCCCGTTTGCCTCTGCGCCTGCCTTTCACTATTTTTGGAGCATTGCAACAAACCATACGTAACGAAACATGAAAGACCGGATAAAAATAATCGTGGGCGACATCACACAACTGCAAGTGGATGCCATAGTAAACGCCGCGAACTGTTCCCTGTTGGGAGGCGGGGGCGTGGACGGGGCCATACACCGCGCTGCGGGCAAAGAATTGTTGGAAGAATGCCGCACGTTGGGCGGCTGCCGGACCGGTGAGAGCAAGATGACCGGGGCGTACAGGCTGCCCTGCAAGAAAATCATCCATACCGTCGGACCCGTATGGCACGGCGGAGGGCACCACGAGGCCGAGTTGCTGGCATCCTGCTACGCCACCGCCTTGCAAATGGCCGAGGCCCACCACCTGAAAAGCATCGCCTTTCCTTGCATCAGCACCGGTGTGTACGGTTATCCGCACGCGGCTGCCGCAAAAATAGCTTGGGATACTATCAAGAAGCACATCCAGAATGGGGCATACAAAGGCGAAGTCGTGCTATGCTGTTTCCGCGAAGAAGATGCAGAAATATACAACAAACTCATGCAAGAAGACGAAATATGAAAAGTTTTAAACCTCAACCGTGGCTGTTGCCACAACCCGTGCTGATTATCGGCACTTACGACGAACAAGGACGGCCCAACGCCATGAACGCGGCCTGGGGCGGACAATGGGACATGAAAGAAATCATGATTTCAATGGGCAAGCATGCCACCACCGAAAACCTGAACCGCCAAGGGGACTTCACAGTGGCCTTTGCCACCCAAGCCACCATGACAGCGGCCGACTACGTGGGCATCGTCAGCGCAAAGAACAACCCGCAAAAGATGGAAAAAACGGGATGGACGGCCGTACGGTCGGAAAACGTCGACGCCCCGGTCTTCACCGACTTCCCGATGACATTCGAGTGCCGGATTAAAGAAAAAATACATGAATCGGACACCGGATATTACATCGTCGCGGAGGTCGTGAACATCCTTGCTGATGAAAAATACCTCGCCAATGATGGCAAACCGGACATGGAGAAGATGGGGCTGATTGTCTTCGACCCCGTCCACCACAACTACGCCGGTCTCGGCCAGACCGTTGGAAAAGCCTTCTCCGACGGCAAGAAACTGAAATAGGGCAAGTTGTCAAATCGACAGCCCCACCCTTCCGAGAATGCTTTATTCGGACACGGAACGGGGCTTCGACGAAAACAAACGATTCTCGCCTGCCGGTGTTTTAGCATAATGACAGCCCGGCAGGCTTCTTCCATTTCACAATGTCACACGGGAGACCACAATACAAGGTTATTTCTTTCCTTCCTGTCAACAAAAACAAGCATCAGGTTTCTTTCTGCATGAAAATTTCGTAGACCAAAAACCACCAAACAGACGAAAAAAGGATACTTAAAGCACGTTCCGTCTTCGCCCGGCTCCGTAAAATCCGGCCACATGAGGAGAACCCAGGATTTTCATGCGGAAGAAAATTTTGCATACTGCTCCAAACGAAAAATTGCTTGGCTGAAAGCGATTCCGGTTTATACGGTTTTTATGCATCAGAAATGCCAAAAGCCGTATAAATATACATCGTTTTGTATATCCGCACGTCCAAATCGCTGCTTTTCACAGCCGCCATCCGCTTCGTTTTTTGACGTTTTGTTATCCAAAAAGTCCCTCATGACGTACAGGACGTCACAAGGGACTTTCCTTTCGTCAACTTCCACAAAGGGTAGGAAACCTTATTTCACGACTGTCTTGTAAGAGCCGTTGCCGACCTTGACGATATAAAAACCTCATTCGAGCGTAATCTCTTCCGTCTGGTTGTTTGCTTTCTGCTGAACGGCCACTTTACCGGAAAGCGTAAATACCATGTATAATACGTTTAAAGTAAAACATCCAGAAGGGGTATTGCAAAGTACTATATGAAAAGTGAACAAATCGTTCATCCTTTTGTAAAAAAATAGAGTCAAGTAATTTAATAAAAAGGATGTGTTTTCGAGTTTTATTCGTAACTTTGTACCAGACATCAAAGCATTCTATGGACAAGAAAGAAACATTTGATAGAATTGAGTTTGTGGTGGCATGTGTCGGGGCATTTGCCCAACGATTTAAGCTCTCCAACCCACAAGCCTACGCTTATTTGCGCCGTTTTACCGGCATAGATTTTCTTCTTGATTGCTATGCCGCCGAACACACCCTATCCATTGACGATGCGGTCTCTGACCTCCAAGTACTCTGTAGCCGGAAAGGGGGACGGATATGATTAGACTCTATCATGGCTCAAACATGGCCATTGAACAAATTGACCTCTCCCGAAGTAAACGAGGCAAGGATTTCGGGCAAGGCTTCTATCTCAACGCCAATCCCGACCAAGCTATGGAAATGGCTATACGCACCGCACGCTTTATGAATGAAGGACAGCCCCCATTGTCGTGTTTTGATTTTGATGAGACTAAGGCTGACAAAGCGGGGCTTCACATCAAAGTGTTTACAGACTATTCAGAAGAATGGGCTGAATTTGTGGTGATGAACCGCAAGAATGCCTCAGATATACCAGCACATTCATACGACATTGTAATCGGCCCGATTGCTGACGATACAGTTGGCGTTCAGATACGACGTTACATGATGGGCTATCTTTCAGCAGCCGCACTTGTTGAGGAACTGAAATTTAAGGGAAATCATGCTGTTCAATACTTTTTTGGCACTCACCGCGCCATAGAAATTCTAAAACACATCGAGCTATGACACAAGATATACAGTTTCAGATAGAATGCCTTGCCGCAGAACTGACCGAAATGCTTATGTCTGAATATGGTTGGGACATTCGTCGCGCCCTTGACGAATTGTATTCCTCTACCACATTTGCCAAACTCAACGAGCCAGAGTACGGCTTATATTATCAAGGTGCCGTCTATATATTCCAATTCCTCAAATCAGAAATTGAAACCGGCAAAATCGCATGAATTTATTAATATTTTCAAAGTCGTCAAAAATCACTTCTTCCCATATTCCACATCACCTTCGGCTACCATGCCAGAGGCTTCTTCATGCCCGCCCATATCATAAAGCCTTGGCGTTTTCAGTTCGAACCGCTCCAAGAATGTGTGGTTGATATGGTACTCTATTTCCAACAACGTCTGCTTCCTCACTGCCGGTTTCAACTGGCACTCCCAAACCGTCATTACCCGCCAGCCCATCTGTTTCAACGCTTCCTTGTCACGAGCGTCACGCTGCTTGTTGCGCTCTATCTTCTTCCTCCAAAAGTCGATATTGGAATGCGGCAGATGCCCGTCCACCTCGTGCCCGTGCCAAAAGCACCCGTGTATGAAAATCACAATGCCATACTTGCGCAGCACGATATCCGGCGTGCCGGGCAAGCCCTTCACGTTCTTACGGTAACGGTAACCGCGCGAGAAGAGGTAACGGCGGACAATCCACTCGGGTTTCGTATCCCGGCTCCGTATCCTCGCCATGACGGCAGAACGCTTTTTCTTGCTCCAAATATCCATGCTGTTTGACTTTATCACAAAACCTCCCCGCATCCACCATGACAGATGAATACGAGGAGAATAGAAATAAATCCAAAATAAATTACCACAACTCCAACGCCACAATACTCATCGGTGGCATCTTCACAGTCAACTTTCCGTTTTTCAGTTTCGCCCCCTTGAAGTCCGCAGGCTTCACCACGTCGGGCTGCTCAAAGGTGTTCTTGTCCGTGATGGCCTTACAGGTCAATATGCGTCCTGCAACGGATTTCATGCCTAAGTCGGACAAATCGACAGTGACTTCGTTGGAGTTCTCCAAATCCACGTTGGACAGCGAAATATGCACCGCACCGTCCTGCGCCTTGGAAGCCGTGGCACCAAGCATCGGCAGCGTGCGCTGCTCGCCGTCCTGCCCCATGCGTGCACGCACTTGCTTGTTCTCGCACTGCACCTCTACCGGCAAGTAAGTAGCGTCCTGATGCACGTTGTACATCTGGAATACATAATAGGAAGGCGTCAGCACCATCTTGTCGTCCTTTGTCAGAATCATGCTTTGCAACACATTGGCTATCTGCGCGATATTGGCCATCTTGATACGGTCGGTGTACTTGTGAAACACGTTCAGCGAAAGGGCAGCCACGAAAGCATCACGCATCGTATTCTGTTGGTACAAATGCCCACGGACGGTTCCGGGTTCTTCATCCCACCATGTCCCCCACTCGTCCACCATCAGAGCCACGCGCTTTTTAGGGTCATACTTGTCCATGACGGCCGAATGTTCCTTGATGCAGTTCTCAATGTCAAGGCACTTGCCCATCGTCCAATAATAATCTTCCGGAGTGAAGTCCGTAGCCGAACCTTTACTACCCGACCATCCGGCCACGGTATAATAATGGAGCGAAAGGCCGTCCATCTGGTTACGCGCCTGCTTCATCATCGTTTCCGTCCAATGCAAATCATATTCCCCCGACCCGCTAGCTATCTTGAACAAACGGTTTCCGTTATAGTTACGACAATAAGTCTGGTAGCGGCGATACAGGTCGGCATAATATTCCGGACGCATGTTACCGCCGCATCCCCAACTTTCATTGCCCACACCGATGTATTTCACACGCCACGGCTTCTCGCGACCGTTCTGCTTGCGCAACTTGGCCATCGGGCCGTCCTCGGCCGTCATGTATTCCACCCACTGCGCCGTCTCCTGCACCGTGCCGCTCCCCACATTCATGGACACATACGGCTCGCACTCCAACAGCTCGCACAAGTTCAGGAATTCATGTGTACCGAAACTGTTGTCCTCCACGGTGCCACCCCAGTTGTTGTTCACCATACGCGGACGATTCTCTTTGGGGCCGATACCGTCCATCCAATGATATTCATCGGCAAAACAACCTCCCGGCCAACGCAACACGGGTATCTTCAGGTCCTTCAAGGCCTGAAGCACATCGTTCCGGTAACCGCCCGTATTGGGAATAGTTGAATTCTCGCCCACCCATAATCCACCGTAAATACACGTTCCGAGGTGTTCGGCAAACTGACCGTAGATTTCTTTGGGAATGGATTGTTTGGCCTGATCGGGAAACAATCGGACTTGTGAATCTTTCTGCGCCGCAAGCGGCAAAACGGCCATCAGGGCCGCACTCATCATTAGCTTTCTTACCTTCATGATATTAAAATGAGATTAAATCGTTGCAAATATACATATCTTTTTTGAAAACCCTTCCTTTTTTGGTTAACTTTGCACGATTAAGAAACAGAATTTCATCATGGAAAAGAAAGAAGCATTCAAAAAATGGGGAATTCCAGCTGCCGGCATCATCGTGGTCTTGTTGGGACTATGGACTTACCTGACATTCTTCCATGCCACATTCGGCATCGAAAATACTGTATACCTTTATATAGATACAGACGATACACCGGATTCCGTACGGGTCAAAATCAAAAACACAGCCCGTCCGGGCATCTCTTCCGGTTTCCCCGTGCTATCCGCACTAAGCGGCTACACCGTGAAAAGCGGATGCTACGCCGTGGAACCGGAAGATAACATGTTCAGCGTATTCCGCCGACTGAAGCAGGGACGCCAGACACCCGTCCGGTTGACTATTCCCAACGTACGGACGATGGAGCGTCTGGCCGGCGCATTAGGAAAAAAACTCATGATGGACTCTGCCGTCGTGGCGCAACACTTTGCAGACTCCACCTTTTGCCGCCAGTACGGCTATGACACCGCGACGATTGCTTGTCTGTTCATCCCCAACACGTATGAAGTATATTGGAATACAAGTCTGGAGGATTTCATGAAACGCATGCAGAAAGAAAACACCACATTCTGGAACGAAGAAAGGCTTCGCCGGGCGGAAGCAGCCGGATTGACACCGAACGAGGTCGTCACCTTGGCCTCCATTGTGGACGAAGAAACGGCCAACAATGCCGAAAAACCCATGGTAGCCGGCATGTATATCAACCGTCTGCGTACCGGCATGCCCCTGCAAGCCGACCCGACGGTCAAGTTTGCCCTGCGCGATTTCTCCCTCCGAAGAATTTACCATAACCACCTGAACGTAGAAAGCCCCTACAACACTTACCGGAACATCGGCTTGCCTCCCGGCCCCATCCGTATCCCTTCCATCGTCGGTATCGATGCCGTATTGAACCATGTCAAGCACGACTACCTGTATATGTGCGCCAAAGAGGACTTTTCCGGTACACACAACTTTGCACGCACCTACCGCGAACATCTGGCTAACGCTGCCAAATACTCGAAAGCCCTCAACCAAAGAGGTATCAAATAACAAAACAAAATCCGAAACATAAACAAAGGGAACCGGGCATCACTGCCCAGTTCCCTTTAATTATTAACTTAAATAATATATGAAAAAACCTATTAAAAGAATCCATTCTAACCGTACATCCGCTGTAAACTGCAACCGACAGCCCTTTCGGCCTTACGCAACTGATATTCCACCACGCGTTTAGTGATATTCCTGGCCTCTGCCACTTCGAGGTAAGTCTGCCCTTCCATGTGGACATCCAGAAACACCTCCTGCTGCAAAGCCGGCATGTTGGATAATGTCTCACCGATGATACGAAATAGTTCCTTATGGCACAACGCCTCGAACTCACTATCCGAAAAACGGTCTGCCGTCTGCTTCAACTTGTTTTCTATTTGTTTGAAGCGCGACCTGCGGCGAAGATAATCCATACACTTGTTATGAATCATAGAGAAAAACAGACCGACTATATTCCTTTCGCGGTTCAGCTTTCCCTTTTGTTCCAAGAAACGCAGCAAAACGTCGCTTACGATGTCACGTGCGTCTTCATTATTAAAGACATACATCGAAGCATATCGCAGAGCCTGCCGATAGTGGCACTCATAAAAATCTGCAAAGTCAAATCTTTCTTCCATGTTCTCACGGTTTTTCATTAGGACTTCGCAAATGTAACGGGTGTGTGCAAAACACTACTGCATAAAGCGTCGCAAAACACTGTGCCAAGCGTTGCAAAACACCAGTTACAACATATCATGCATATAAAAACAACATTTTATACATAAACCCGATATTCCCGAAACACAAATCTGGCCAAAACCGTTTTTCTTTTCTTCCATTTTATTATCTTTGCTTCCTGTTTCCAACCTAATGTCAAAAGATGAAAAACTTCTGGTTCCTTATCATAACCACCTCTCTGCTGTCCCTGCCATACCGGTCATCTTCCTCAACGGAAAGATTCAGGCTGTTGGATACCGGAAACGGACTTTTCAATAATCAGGTACGCTTCCTTACACAAATGGAAGACGGCAAGATATTGGTCTGCACCGAGGGCATGTTCAATGTGTACAACGGCAACAGTTTCGAGCCGCTCGTCTGCGACTTGACCTACACTGTCCCCTTGGGAATGCACAATATATGCACAAGCTATGACGGTGGCAACGGGCTGCTGTGGGCCAAAGACTTTTACCGTCTCTATCTCATCAATACCCGTACCGGACGTTTCTGCCACGATATCAAAGAACGCTTCGAGGCAGCCCGTCTGACCGAAGTTTTCAATGACTTCATTCTTGACCACGACCGGAACGCTTGGATAATCACCGAAAGCGGAAAACTCTATCGGTATGACTGGAAAAACCCGGCCGAACAGGTCTACGAACCACGAGCCGAAGAAAAATCCCGAGGCATTCGTGTCAAAGAAGTCATGCAGGCAGGCCCCTTTCACCTGATATTCCTGAACACCGGCAGGATGCTAGTTTGGGAAGAGAAAAGCAGACGCATCGTGGGCGAAGATTCAACCGTGGCCACTCCCTCTCCCT